>DAOLCX010000258.1:0-4983 GCA_035327685.1 Pirellulaceae bacterium
CTTCCAGCCGCGACCGCCTGCGCGACCTTGCTCAGCAGAAAGGCGTGCATCATCTCGACAACATTGTGCCCTTAAACTCAACCGGTTAGCCGAATCAGTTGGGCGCTACAATGTATCTGCGTCAAATCCAAAGAGTTGTTGTGTGAGTTGGCGTCGAAGCCAACGAATTCCATCAGTTCGTTGGCCTCTGGCTGCCCGCGAAGACAAGCTTTCTCAGTCTCGATTGATTGGGCACAAGAACTATATGTGCGAACATTCGAGACTCTGACCAAGTCCGCATAACGCGCCTGTAACTCATTGAGCAATCGTTGTTAGTCTGCCAATCGAATCGGGGTCCTAAGAACAATAATGCCTGTCCTTATTGGGGGGTTAAGGGGTGAAGGGGGCGGGAAGGAGGGCGGGGAGGGAGGTGAGGTGGCGTTGGGTGGGGTCGGTTGGGTGGCAACAGAGAATGGGGAGCTGAGGGCTGAATTCGAGCAGGCATTGGCGGCAAGCGCCACAAGGGGTGATGGCGCCAGTTCCACAGATTACCATCGCCAAAAACTCTCGGTCGCCGGCAGCGACAGCTTGCGCGATGGCATTGCGTTCCGCGCACAATGACAGCCCATAGGAAGCATTCTCGACGTTGCAACCGGAATAGATTCGGCCGCTGGACGCCAATAGAGCGGCGCCCACCAAAAATTCAGAATAGGGAGCGTAAGCACGTTGTCTTACGTCAATCGCAACTTGAACTAAAGGCTCCCAATCAATGGACATGGTCGAATTCCTCAGTTTCTTGTAAGGTTTGGCTGTGGCGGTCGAAATCGATGGCCCTGAGCACTAGGGGCGGTGGGGTAAGTCGTTCATCGCCGATGGTAAAAGCTCGACAGAGGCGTTCTTGCACCAAGGTGCGATCGCCGCGGAAATAGACTTTGGCGAGACAATCGCCTCGATGAACGCGGTCGCCTAAACGGACGAGAATCTGAAAGCCAACTCCATGGTCAATCGGCTCGACGGATTTCTTGCGGCCCCCTCCCATCGCGATCACCGCATATCCCAGTTCTCGACCATGGATATGTTGAATGAAACCATCGCGGTCAGCGACAAAGTCAAAAGCGGGATGCCGTGGTCTTGGCGCATCCAAATCACCACCGTGTGCGGCCACCATCTCGCTCAGCTTCTCTAAACCACGACCGCTGGAAATTACTTCCATGATCTTTCGTCGGGCTTGCTGGCGATCAGATTCGATATTTGACAACTCCAGGAGTTCTTCCGCCAATCGAACAGTCAGATCCAGCACAGCGGTGGGGCCGGTTCCGCGTAAAACGTCGATCGACTCATCGACTTCAAGGGTGTTACCGACCATCTGTCCCAAAGGTTGGTTCATGCCAGTGATCAGGGCGCGCGTTTTCATTCCGAGTCGATTTCCGACGTCCACCAAAGATCGTGCCAGTTCGAGGGCCTGCTCGATGTTCTCCATAAAAGCACCAGAACCGACCTTGACATCCAGGATCAGCGCATCAAGCCCGGCAGCCAGTTTTTTGCTAAGAATGCTGGCAGTAATCAGGGCGGTGGACTCCACAGTTCCGGTTTCGTTGCGCAATGCGTAGAGTTGTTGATCGGCCGGCGCGAGTTCTTTCGTAGCGCCGTTAATCGAACAACCGACATGCGTTGTTACTTTTTGAAAATCCTCCAAGCTCAAGTCAGTTTTGTAGCCTGAAATCGATTCAAGTTTATCGAGCGTACCACCGGTAAAGTCCAGGCCGCGACCGGAGATCATCGGCACATCCAAACCCAAACAAGCCAGGATAGGAGCCAGTGGAATCGAGATTTTATCACCGATGCCACCCGATGAGTGTTTGTCAACCTTGGGACGCCCAGGGGGCCAAGCCAAAATCTGTCCGGATGTCCACATGGCATGGGTCAAGGCGGTTGTTTCTTCGGAGTCCATCCGATTCAAGCAGATGGCCATCGCGAACGCCGCCATTTGTTGAGGAAGGACGTCTCCGCCAAGGTAATAACGAGTTACCATTTCCTGAATCTGCGCCGGCGAGAGCTTACGGCCATTTCGTTTCAGATTGATGATTTCGGCTGGGATAAACACATCGGTCATGGGTCACTGTTTTTTGAGGAACAGCTCCAACTCGAATAATTTCGGGCAGTACTTGCCGGTCACAATCATGCGTTTGGTTTGCGGATTGTAGGCGATGCCATTCAAAACACCTTCTGGAGGGCGTTGGGCCGGGGGCCACAACCCCGTTAAATCGACAATCGCATTGACCTGGCCAGTGGTCGGGTCGATATCATAAATCCAATCCGTATGAAGGCGATTGGCATACACCTTATTTCCGATTTTCTCCAATTCATTCAGATTCTTGACGTGGTAGGCCCCTTGCTTGACATCAACCCATCGGACTTGTTGAAACGTCACAGGGTCCATAAATCGTAATTTGGATGATCCATCGCTCATGATCAAATGCGTGTCGTCGTGTGTCAGGCCCCAACCGTCTCCATCGTTTTCCAATTCATCAAGCAGCTCGAACTGTGCATCGTAAACGAATACTTTGCGCTCTCGCCAAGTCAATTGGTAGAACTTGCCATCAAAAAAAGTGAGGCCCTCCCCAAAGTATTGATCTGGAAGGCGGCGTTCCTGAACGATCTTGCCGGATTTTAATTCGTATTTTCTGATCCGCGATTGCCCCCATTTACCCGTACTTTCATACACAAATCCCTGGTCGTCGATCCACAATCCCTGGGTGAACGCCGTGGGATCGTGGGGGTATTCGGCGACAACGCGAAAAGAGTAAACGGGCACATCGGTTGCGCCAAAACGAAAGGCCACAAGGAAACTCCCTCCACCAGCGACAGCCACAAACAGCAAGAGGAACCAAAACCGCCTCGGATTGGTAAATAAAGCACGCCAGTTTAATAAGCTATCTTCCGATGTCGAAGTCATTGAACGACTCGGCCCCTCCGAAGGGTGTCGATCCCGACTCGAGCCACCGCGATGTTTTTTGTGGGCCATAGAATTCGATGCGCCTGGCGCTCCATCGGTTAATAGTGAAAATGTTTGATCTGTTCGCCGCGATGATCAATTTCCGTCATCGCTTCAATACCGATTTCCAGATGGACTGTCGCCCAGCGGTCCGTCACAACTCGATCACTGTCTTCTGTCTTTACGCCATCAGGAGTGATTGGAACATCGCTCACCAGCAATAAAGCGCCGCGCGAAATGGCATTGTAGTGGCCGACGATAAAAATGGTGGCCGTCTCCATATCGATGCCCATACATGTCAGGCTGACCAGCCGTTCGCGAAAACGGTCATCATGTTCCCACAGTCGCCGGTTAGTCGTATAGACCACGCCGGTGCGGTACTCCAACTTGCGTTCGACGATCCGATCCGAGACAAACTTGTGTAGTTTAAAGCTGGGCAAAGCGGGCACTTCAGGAGGGAAGTAATCGTCGCTGGTTCCTTCACCCCGAATGGCCGCGATCGGCAATATAAAGTGGCCGATTTCGGTGGAGGTTTTTAAGCCACCGCACTTGCCAAGAAACAACACACCGCGCGGCTTGCGCGCGGATAACAAATCCATGATGGTCGCTGCGTTGGCTGAACCAATCCCAAAGTTGACGATGGTCAACCCAGCCTGATTAGTCGCCGCCTGCATCGGTTTGCCTTCCCCATACACCCGGCAGCCGAACTTTTCGGCAAAAGCGCGAACATAGTTATCGAAGTTAGTCAGCAGAATGTAATCGCCGAATGCGTCGATCGGCATTCCGGTATATCGCGGTAGCCAGTTCTTGGCAATTTCCACTCGACGGGCATTATTCACGCGGATGAGTTCATCGTCAGTATCCACAACTGGTCACCCCCTGAATCCCCACCGTATGATCTCGGTAATCCGAGGTGTTTTTCCTTGCCACAAAATACCAACGCGGAAGATCCTGGCAGCGACGGCAATTACGGCCAACGTCGCCAATACCATTACCAACAATGTCAACAGGCGTTCCCAGATAGGAATACTCACGCCTGTTGCCAAACGCAGGACCATCGTCGTCCCTGCCGAAGGCGGAAAATAAGAAAATACGACGGCCAACGTTCCTTTGGGGTCTTGCAGAATCAAAATCCACATAAACATCGGGAGCATCATCAGCATCCAGACCGGCAACAGCAGCGATTGGGCTTCTTTGAGTTGCGACACACTGGCGCCGACTGCCATAAAAATCGCAGCAAAGAACAGCACGCCCACGATTTGATAGGCGACAAACCACGGTGCCAATTCAATCGGGAAGTGATCGAGCATCCCGCGGCGTTGCAACACGAAGATGCCGCCAGCCAGATAGATCAAAAAGACAGTCAGCGATCCGCCCACGGTCCCCAGTAGTTTGCCGATCATCAACTGAAACGGACTGGCACTTCCCAGGAGCACTTCCGCAATGCGTTGCGACTTTTCTTCAAGCACGCTTTCGAGCATGGGTTGAGCCGCCATAAAGATCACCATGAACATCAACATCATGGCGATCAACGGCAGAACAATATCAGACATCCGGTCCTTTTCGCGAGGCGCCAGGATTTCTCCACTGGTCGCACGCTCGACCAGACCCATCCCCGCCACCTGAACCGGCACACTCGCGCGCTGTACATCCAGTGGATCGATTTTCATCGTGCGCAACCGCTTGCTGCGGACGAAATCGTTGATCATGAAAGTCAGCCAATTCCGCGCCTCGGCAAAGCTCGAATCTTGTGAGTAAAAACGGACTTTAATGTCGTCCGGCATAGGAAAATCGAGAACTTGTTCCGGAATCTCAACAAACGCGTAGATCACTTCATCGCGAACCTGTTGAGAAAATCGGAGTCGATCCTCATCCGCAACCACCTGCAGGCCAGCGTCCTCAAACAGGAACAACTCGCCGCGCAGAGAACTGGGTAACTCGCCTTGATTGGAAGGCCCGCCCGAGCTACCACCTTGTTCGATGGAGAGGCGCACGGCTTGGTTCCTTTC
>DAOLCX010000259.1:0-4974 GCA_035327685.1 Pirellulaceae bacterium
CAGTATTGGCGACGACGGTGGCCGCGCGGCGGTGGAGGCAACGGCTCGCCTCCACCCGGCCCATCGCCGCAACCCGATCCGCCGCCGCTGCCCTCTCCGCGGCCATCCCCACCGCGCACCGTTGCTTGCCCGCCTCCGCCAGAGTTAACTGCGGCCGAGCGATTGGCGGTGAGCGTCACAACTAACTTCGAGACGGGGCAACCCTTTGCCTGCCGCGTTTCTCCCACGAGCGACCCGGACGGAATCTCGATGGGTATGATTCAATGGAATTTGCGCGCGAAGACGCTGCAAAGCATGATCCGAAGTTTTGAGCAACGCGGCGGAAATCTCGACCGGCACTTTCGGGCACTGATGCCGTCACTTAGGGAGTTGTTGGGAATGCCACAAAGCACGCGGCCGGAAGTTGACGCCATGATCGCCAGGGCGCGGCAATTTCGGCAAGCCCATCCGACCGCATGGCAAGCGGCGCTGTTATCCCTTTGTGGAGATCCGGTTTTTTGCCGCTTGCAAGTCGAAAACCTGCGCAGCCGTCTGGCCGCAGCACACCGCGCGGTTCGCGATCTGGGACTCGGCACGGTTCGCGGGTTGACAATGATGTTTGATATTCAAGTCGGCGACGGCTATGCAGCACGCTTCAACAATCGGATGGTATCCGGGCACAAGATCGTACTATTCCGCAATCGACTCGCCGCTCGCCGGGCGGCACTCCGCCGGGAGTTGGGCGAGCGCGAGAAGCTGATTGAAATTGCCGACGAAGCCGCAAGTTTTGCCGGCCGCTGGCAGGACGAACGTCGTGCGCGGCGGTTGGTGATTGCCAACGGGACAGGAATCTATCGCCGATCCAATTGGAATCTCGACCGATTGTTTCCTGGACTCGACCGTCCGCTCTAGAACACTGTGCCGACCATTTGGCAAGTAAAACTCGGAGTTGATCGATGAATACATTATATCGGCCTTTAAACCACGCTACCGGCCATTGCCATGCGGGATGTCGCTGCCCGTCATGTGCGCAATCTTTGGAGAGTGTGGTTCAACACGAAGGAGTCTTGTTTCAAGAGGATGAGGTCAGCGCCGTATCCGCTCCGGCGTGGGATGTGGCTCAATTACGGCAAGCGATTGCCCGCGTGGCCCTTCAGGAGCTCGGCCGCTGGCGTGCAGGGGGGCGCCAGCGAACGGAGCGCGAACCGGACATGTTGCCGATCCTACAAGACTATTGGCGAAATGGCGCGGGGCTTAATTTTACTCAGCAACAATTAGCGAGCGAGGCATTTCAGGATAGGTACCCTTGGAGCGCGACGTTTATTTCGTGGGTGATGCGACGCGCCGGAGCCGGCAGCTACTTTACTTACGCCGCCGCGCATACCCGGTATGTGGCTGCCGCGAAGCGCAACCGGGTCCAGAATCTTAGAAATCCGTTCTATGCTTTTCGCGCCAACGAAGTACGGCCGGAGGTCGGCGATCTAGTCTGTGCACCGCGCGCCAACAGCGGCGTCACCTACGACAATGTCTCGTCACAGAGTTCACACTGCGATGTGGTGACAGCGGTTCGACAGGGGGAGATCACCGTGGTTGGTGGAAATGTCCGCGATCAAACTAGCGGAGTTGCCAACACGGTGGGCGAAAAACGGATTCCATTGGACGCGCGCGGGTTCCTCCGTCATCCGTCGAACTATTATGCGATCGTCAAGATCGTTCCTGCGGCTGGCGGTGCGAGCCCGTCGGTGACTCCCCAACCAGCTCCAGTGCCACCGCGGCCCATCCTGCCCTCCAATCCCGCGATCCCACGGCTGGTGGGCTCCGAAACATCGCCTCCGATGCGGAGTTTGTTTTTTCAGATCGACTTGCAGGCAGTAAATCACGATGGGTCACGTGCGCCGACAGTCACAGGAGTTTATCTGCCACCGAATTTTCAGTGGTCGTCGGCGCTGAACGTCATCCTCTATTTGCATGGGTTCAAAGGGAATCAAACGCGCACGTCAATCCGTTCCACTTGGAATGCCCCCCGCGGTCCCCAGGCGGCATTGCGTGAGGCCGTGCAGGCAAGTGGCCGCAATGTGCTGTTCGTCGCACCGACGCTGGGGACGCGATCGTCGGCGGGTTGGCTGACGACGCGCGGAGGTCTGGATCGCTTTTTAGGAATGGTGATCGGCGGACTGGCCAACCAAATAGGAATAAACATGACGCCTGCGTTGGCGCGGTTGGTCCTGGCCTGCCATTCTGGCGGCGGGAAGCCGATGCGGGACATCGCGGCCGCGCACAACCTGGTGGCATCCCGCATTCGCGAATGTTGGGGATTCGATTCGATGTACAATCGGGGCCACGACCGCTTCTGGGCAGAATGGGCCAGCAATCGGCCCGGTTCGCGCGTGTTTGTTTACTATTTGCCGGGGACGCAGACACAGGCATTGTCCGTCAGTTTGGCGAATATGCGTGTTCCTAACGTGCGGGTCGTGGCCTCGCGGGCACGCGGTCACAGCCTCGTACCAGTGGCCCACCTGGCGGAACGAATCGCGGGCATGTGATGGACGCTTCGATTATTGACTGCCATTGCCACGCAGGGATTGGCGACGGTTTGACGGGTCCTTGGGACACTGCCGCACCGCTGACAAATTATGTGAGTCAGTCGCGGCGTTGCGGCATTGAACATACAGTACTTTTCGCTTGTTTTCACTCCGACTACTCTCAAGCCAATCGCGACGTCGCCCGCATTGTCGTCCAGAACCGGCGGCGATTCTCGGGTTTTGTGTTCGTGAATCCCGAACGAGACCGCGGACGGGTTGAGTCACTTGTTCGCGAAATGGTGATCGCTGCGCAGTTTTGCGGAATCAAAACGCATCGCTATGACGGGCGAATCACGCGCGAGATTTGTGAAGTGGCCCACCGGTGGTCGCTCCCCGTACTATTCGACGTGATGGGCGAGGTATCAGTGGTCGATCTGATTGCTCCAGCATATCCACGCGTCAATTTCATTATTCCACACCTCGGCAGTTTTGCGGACGACTGGAAGGCGCAGAAGCACATGATCGATCCTCTTTGCCGCTATAAGAACGTGTTCACGGATACGTCGGGAATTCGGCGATTTGATTTATTGGAGGAAGCGATTCGCCGCGCCGGTCCTGGCAAGGTACTGTTTGGCAGCGATGGGCCATGGCTGAACCCGGAAGTTGAACTGGCCAAGATTCACGCCTTGCGACTTTCTCCACCGGCATTTCGGCAGGTGACGCGCGACAACTGGCTGCGCCTCACAAGGATCGCGCGGCAGCGCGCCATGCGGTCGATCCCCGCGCACGGTGCCGTTGCGACTGTTAACGGCAAAGCCGAGTCCGTATAGTCGCGTGGCGCTTAAGATGTTTCCGATTCGCTGACGAGGTCCAGGGCCTGCGAGTTCAAATAGGGTTTGGTGGCAATGCGCAGTTGCAGGGCTCGGTCGGATATCCGCAATCGCTTAGCCGCACGCGGGACATGGCCTTGTTCCAAGCGGAGCGCTTCCCGAATCGCTGCTTCTTCTGCTTGCCGACCAATTTCTTTAAGCGACATGCCGGCCATTACGAAATTGGCAACATGGTCACAGCCAGGTTGGGAGGGCGCAGCGAATTCTATCCCTTCCAATGACGCGCGCTCCCAGGGAGGAATCATGCCCAGCGTGAGGTCGCCAGCACCAGGATATCGCAATGCCAACCGTCCCATCAGCGCCTTGAGTTGACGAATATTTCCGGGGTAGTCGCGAAGTCGCAAATACGTTTCCAGTTCGGGGGCAATTCTCGGGTTTATGTCTGCTGGTAAAGCAGCCTCTAGAAAATGTTGCGCCAAAGTCAGGATATCTTCAGATCGCTCGCGCAATGGCGGCAAGTGAAAAACCGATCCGCCAGTCAACCGAAAGTACAAGTCGTGGCGAAACCGGCCGGCGCGAAGCTCTTGCTCCAAATCGCGATTGGTGGCAGCAATGAGTCGAAACGAAGAATCGCGCCACAGACTGCTGCCCACGGGTTTGTAGGTTCCTTCTTGCAGGACGCGCAACAGTTCCGCCTGCATCGGCATTGGCAATTCGCCGACTTCGTCCAGAAACAGAGTTCCTCCGTCAGCCAAGGCGCAGGCGCCAGGGCGATCTTCTACGGCACCGGTAAATGCGCCGCGGACATGCCCAAACAGTTCGCTGCCAGAAAGTTCGCGGACAATCGTCGAGCAATCGACGGTCACGAAGTCCCCTTTGTTGGTTCGAGCATCCAGATCGTGAACAATCTGAGCGACCAACTCTTTTCCCGTACCGCTTTCCCCAGTCAACAACACGGGTGATGACGAGAACGCGGCCGCCTCAACCACGAGTCGCATTTGGCGGATCCAAACTGCACTGCGGCCGCAACAACGAGAACGGACGCGATCGCTATTGAGAAGTTGTTCGACCGACTCCAACCGCTGAACGCGGGCACACACGCCGGCGACTATCTCCCGCGCGACTCCTCGCCACATGAAAACATCTGCCGCTCCCGCTGCCAACGTGAGCCATGGCGCATCAATGGCAGGAGAGCCATTCAGATCGAGGACCACAAACAGAGGGCCGCGACCCTGTTGAGTTGTTTTGGCAATTGAGTCGGCCAAGGCGTTCGTCCAATGGTCAGTCACGCAGATGCCTGGCCCGCAAAGTGACAGGCAAGAACATTCGTAGGGCAAACATCCAGCGTCAATCAAGGCCTCCCAGATTTCCTGGAAAACATTGCCACGCGGGCACGGGGTCCACAATCCGATGGCTAAGTTGTCTCGAGTGTCCATACTGAATCGCTGTCAACGCAGGCCATCACCCTCCTACGACCTGCGCGACTGACATCGAGAAGTATGCAGGAAACGGGGGTACTTGGACGATCAATTCGGTTTGTTCTTTGGGTGGTGTAACCATGCCCATCCATTACGCCAACCTCTATATCCACAACTCACACTCGCAAACGCCATGAATATGTGAGGACGCCGGGGTCAGACTTG
>DAOLCX010000260.1:0-4967 GCA_035327685.1 Pirellulaceae bacterium
TATACCTTGATGTCTTCGCCTTTGACATCGCAATTCACTCGCACCAATTCTATTTCAAAAGCAAACGGTGAATTGCGGCAGGCGGCAATGAAATCCGCAATGCGCCGTTCGTCCATGCGAATCGCAATCCGCACGGGAACACGCTTCGCGACGATCAGTTCCAAGTACTGGTCGGGCAAGGTATTGCTATTCAAAACGTCATGAATCGTCTTGATCGGGATCGGTTGGAAAAACCGATCGACATACCTTCCATGGAACGGACCCAACTCCACCATCTCCGTGAGCTTGGGATCGAACGGCGTACCGACCGGTTCATCAGACTCTCGAGTTGGCGCACCAGGCATCCCGCCGCGAGGGTCATCGTCAGGATTGAAAGTGGGCCGACTGGTTTCTTCTTGACGGCTCGCCAACCGCGGATCTGGTGTTATCAGCTCACGCTTCGCATCCATCCGCGCTTCGCGTCCAAACACGACGTAATAGATCGATTTGATCGTCGCAAAATCAGAAGCAGTCTCATCACCGTTAATCTCTTTGATGATTTTGAACATCGCCTCCAGCAACCACAAGTCCTGTTGTAGCGCCAACACCTGATAGGGCGAAGGGTACTCTTTTTTGTTCCCATCAATGTCCTTGAATCGCGTCAGTTTTTCGTGCCACAAGGCTTGATTGTCTTTGTTCCACTGCACCGTGTAGGTGCGGGTATCGACTTCGGAGCTTCCCGTGATCTGCATACCATCCCGCGCAGCCCCTTGGGAGGCCTGGCCACTTTGGGGTGTCGAACCAGCCGCCCCGGCAGGTGGCGTAAAGTACCACTTGGCGCCGATGATATCGCAAATGGCCGGCATCCGCCGCGGTATCGAGTCCTTGTAAATGGTGAGCAAGTTCGAAAACCCGGTGTCAGGGATACTCGCAAACTTTTCGGGAGGATCAAACTGGCTGAACATATTCACGAAATCCTTGCTGTCCAGCACTTCCAGCGGCCACTGCAAAATGCTCTCCTGCGCTTCGCGCCGCATTTTCCAAGCTGCCAACATCGACCGCAGACTTTCCTGAATCTCTTGATTCATCCCTTGCTTGGTTGTGTCATTCGGATGGGCCAACACCTGCTCGGCCGGCGATCCATCTGGAGTCGTCAAATTGGCGCTGGTCTTCTTGATCTTGTTCAGATCATCGATTTGTTGTTGAATGTTGTACTGAGCTGCCATACGCTGGCTGGACAACCTGGAGCTGGCGAAAAACCAGACTCCGACAGCCAGTAACGTCACCAGTCCGGTAACAAACCAAAAACGGTGTTTTGAAACAAACTGGATCGCTGGTCCTAACTGTTCCATTGCCGCACTCCTCTTGATCTTTTCGTGCCTGTACTCTGTTCAACTATTTTCGCGCATCAACCATACAATGCAGACTTTCCGGCTCACTCGTCATCGCCCCCATCTTGGGTCGCCGCCGAGGGATTGGAGGCAGCAGGATTGGCCGCCGCATCGGCCGCAGCCTTCTCCTTGGCCAACCGCTCTTCGCGAGCCTTGTAGCGTTCGGCGGGTGTTCGCGGAACCCACACGAGCTGCACGACAAATTCAAATTTCTTGACTTTGAACGACCCTTGTTGTTCAGACGACTCGCTCGTGGTGGTAGTTCCCTCCGCATCGACGGTACGTGGGCGCGAGTATTCAATTATGTAGTCTTTGGGCGTGTCGTCCGCGCGGACAATTGTCGGATACAAAATGCCGAAGTCCTCGTATTTGTACACGCCACCGCCTTCCACTTCATTGTCCTCACCGGGAAGCACCAACTCGCCATTCCGCAGGTGGTCGATAAAGGTCGCCAAGACAAACGCCCTTCCCGCCTCACGCTTTTCGACCATGGCCTGCCGACTGTTGTGATAATGACGTCCTCTAATCTCGACGATCCACCCGGGGCCCGTCAAACTGGATTGGTTGTCTTGGACCGCCTCCTCGGCTGCCTTCTGAGCTTCTCGGAACTTGGTGATATCCGCCTGTGAGATGTCAACTTCAAACTGGTTCAGGTAGATCGACTTGACGTTCTTCCACCAAGTCGCGACGTCTCGCGCGAACAGCGTATCCACGTGCTCGATGTACAATTCCCGCCGATCCTCAAAGGGGATTTCAAACGGATCAATCGACCATTCCCCGGCCTCGTGTTTGGCAGCAATCCGTTCGTCGCGCGGTAAAGCCTGGTTTAACGCCGACTGCAATTCTATCCAGGTCGTCTTGTTTTCCGATGCCGAGACCAATTCGCGGTTGAGGCGATTGACTTTCTCCAATACGCCGCGCTGCGTATCATCGGCTTCGACCAGTCGTTTAGAAAGCCGCACTTTGTCTTGCACTTCATTGGTGACTTGCGACCAGGGGACCTCGTTGACGGCAAACTCGTCATTCACTCGCCACCAGGCATTCACCGCAAGGACATAGGAGACCAGCATTCCCAGCAACAAAACACTGACGGCCGCTAATGTCCATGGCTTCTTGGCATCAATGATCCGATCGACGCGGATCTCTCTGGGCAACAAGTTGGTTCCCAATTGAGCCCGATTCATGCCCTGGACGCATAGCCCATAGGCCGGCGCAAAACTGAGCAGGTTGTCGCTGAATGTGGCCTGCTGTACGACGTCCTCCCCTTCCAGTTTTTTGAACTCCGAGACTTTGACAATATCCAACCCTAGTTGGGTGTTGAGGAACTGCCGCAACCCAGGCAACTTGGCCGAATTGCCAAGCAATACCATGCGCGTCACACGAGCCGTCTTGTCCACGCCTTGAAAAAACGTCAATGATCGCTGGATTTCATTGACCAAATCGTTAAACACAGGCCGCATCGCCTTGAACACGGCCTTGGGATCCTCGGCCTGTCGCGCATTGCGCTTGAATTGCTCTGCTTTGGCATGGGTCAACTTCATTTCGCGCGATAGCTGCTTGGTAAAATGATTGCCACCAACCGCAATATTGCGCATCCAGAGCTTGATCCCATTCGTGACTACCAAATCCGTGGTGTCCGTACCCATGGACAATACGACCATTGAATCCGGCGGATTCTCTGGGTCAAATTCCTTGGGATTCGGGATCACATCAAACACATCGTGCAACACATAATTGAAAACCGACAAAGGCGACAATTGCACTAAATCGACAATGATCCCATGGTCATCGAAAGGCTTCAAAGCGCGAAATACCGCTTCACGCTTCATGGCAAACAGACCGACTTCGGCATCGACCACTCGCCCATCAACCTCGATCCCACCCATCTGCTGCCAATCCCAAATCACATCTTCCAAGGGGAATGGGATCTGTTGCTTCACCTCAAATTTGACAATGTCCGGCAAGGTCTTGACGTCCACGGGAGGCGGACGGAAGAACCGCGATAGACCCGTTTGCCCCGGGACGCAGATGCACACCCGGTCGCCCACGACGTCATTCCGCGACATGAATTGCTGCAAAGCTTCGCTGACCAACTCATCCGGATCGGCTTCCGGCTGATTCAACATCTTGGGGTATTCGATGAAATCAAACTTGTCGGCATGGATTTTGCCGTTCAAGTCTCCAGGCACACATCGCAGCGCCTTGAGCGCACACTGCCCAATATCAATTCCCCACACCCCGGGTTTCTTGGCCATACAGGAGGTCCTTTTTCTGCAGGTCGCTGGCGCGGCCTACCACATAAAATTTGACACTTCGACGCAAACACACTGCTTCGCGCCGAAAGCATTGGAATCTTCACACCCACTTGGGAAAGTACGAGGCAGAACCTTCCCACTCTTTAGTTTACTGATGAATGGGGCAAATTGTCAACTTTTTCCCATGTCAGTCGATTCAATCCGCGGCAAAATCGTCCGACAGAAACCGATTTGAAAGCCAAACGAATATTCGTTACGATCCCTTCGGCCGAATATTGACGACGGGTCGGCCATGAAAGTTCCAGGTCGCTGGACCTGAATTCACCTGGAATAATACCGTCCACTCCGTATGAGTGCTGTTTCTCGAAAGATGCTATGTTTCCGGATGCATTTCTGTGGCTAGATTGCCATGGCTGGGAGGATTTCCCCTCCCATCTAACTGGCGACCATGCATCCAGCTTGTGGGCTTGTTATACCGCTTTATGGCACCCCCTACTCATCGCTGAACACCAATCCATCCCTCGCTGGATGGGGCGCGACCAAATCCACAACATCCTCCCCGGAACGCTCGTTCTTGTGCCTTCCTCGGTCTCGGAACTGGAAACCCAATTCGGCTTGGGCGCATGGAAAGATCAGGTCACGATTCTGGCACGCCCAGTCGGGCGCCCGGAAATTGTAGAAACGATCGAACGCAAAGCCCATGCACCCACACCAAATCCGGACTTGTTCTTCTCGCTTGGATTTGCATTCTGGCAAACTCATCTCATGACGAAACAAGTGCGTCATGGCGGAGATTTGGATTACGAACGATTTCGAAAGTCGCTGGTAACAGCAGCGCTGGCGGCCTGTGAAAATACCGACTCGAAAATGCGCGAAGGGTTGCGATCGTGCTTTGACTTGCTGTTGACGGAAAAAAATCGGTTCTATGTAAGCCAACCGCGGCTCATCGATCTGACCATTGCCAGTCGCGATGTCAAACCGGATTCGATGGTCAGGCAACTGCGCTGCACCATCCCGCACATGAATTGGTACCTCGATTCTGGACACCTGAGCAAATTGACCGAATCTTCCCCTGAACTGCTCAATCAACTGTCCGAAGCGTTCGATCAAGGACGGATCACACTCCTCGGCGGGACAGCCAGAGATTGGCCCCAAACCTTGGTGAGCACGGCGTCGGTGGTTCAAGACTTCCTTTGTGGTCGTGAGACCTGCTTGAAACTGTTTTCACTGCAACCCGCATGGTTCGCGAAACGCAAGGGTGGCCTACATGCTCAACTGCCGCAGTTTTTGCGGGCGTTCGAGTTTCTAGGCGCATTGCACGCCAGTCTGGACGGCTCGATTG
>DAOLCX010000261.1:0-4943 GCA_035327685.1 Pirellulaceae bacterium
CTCGCACACCGTCTCACATCGGTACTTCGTCACGCAGATTTCTTTCGTCTCGCATGTCGGTACCCAGCAGCGGCGGCAAACAACCCGATCAGGCAACTGGCAGCAAACGCGTTGGAAGCAACCACGTTGCCACTTGGGGCAGCCCGTGCAAGGATCCGTCACGCAGCTCCCCGGAACTCGGACCAACCGAGAAACCGTTCGGCCGGGGATGACTTCTTGTCGAGTCTCCCAATGACCGCCGCGAACGGTAACCGTTTGCGTTTCGGTATAGGGAACTCGAACCGTGCGAGTCACAGTCCGCATTTGTTGCTCCGTCACGCGACGGCGCACATTAACCGTGATCTCACGGGTTTGTTGTTCAGTAACCGGACGACGCACCATAATCTCTTTGGAGTGCTGCTCGGTGACGGGGACACGGACCGTATAGTTGACCGTCCGAGTTTGCATTTCGCGAACTGGGCGGCGAACCGTGTACTGAACCGTCTTAGTGGACATTTCACGGATCGGAACGCGCACTTGGTACTCATGAGTACGGTAGCACGTCTCGCGAACCGTCCGGCAAACCGGAACTTGCTTCTCTTCCCAAACGAGCCGGGTGACTGTTCGGTGGCGTGTGACTTCCTGTCGATCGTAAACGACACGACGTTGTGTTCGCATAACGGTGTAGCTGCCACAGCCATCCGCCGCAGCGGTGCTGCCGACTACCCCGTAGCTGGCGCCGCCACAACATTGGCCCCAGCTGAAGCTGGCCGACAACACCGCGATAAACGCAGCCGTCAGCAGACTTCGTACTAGTTTCATTGTTTACTCTCCCAAAAATTGATCTGACGTTTCTAATCTCAGAGGCGGCATCTGGTCTGGCGAACTGTTCGCCGTGCCATACCCAAACCAATTCCCCCCAACTACCTGGCGCCCCGATCCCTAATCCGGTTTTGATCGCAGGCTCTCGCCAACGTAGGCTTGAAAGGCGAAGGTCGTCGCCGACCATATTGCCTCGGGCCCTCCTGTTGCCGTTAATTTCGGCAATCCAGCGAAGATAGATTAAAAGCGTAAAGCTTGCCGAAAAAATAAAATGAAAAAATGCCAGCATCGCTCCCAAACAAGCGGATTATTTCGATTAATCGGATTGGAAGTACAGTATCGACTCTAACGGGAGCGCCTGATCCAGGAGGTCAAAACGGGGCACAACGGACAGGCACTGAGGATTTCGATCTCTATGGGGAATTCCATTCCTTCGCGAATGGGCCGCCGGAGCCTAAAATAAGCCGTTATGTCACCTGACAACGAAACGCAGAATCAGACAGAACCTCCCAAAGGGGTGGTACATAGACTCAGTCTGTACCTGCGAGAATTGCGGAAATTGGCCGCCGATTCAAAAGTGCGAATCAGCTCAACGCGATTGGGTGAACTGCTTGACCTGAACCCTGCCCAGGTTCGCAAGGATTTGAGTTATTTGGGTCAGATCGGTCTGCCGGGAGTGGGCTATCGCTGCGTCGACCTGATCGAGCGCATCCAGCAAACTTTAGGAACGCACCGCACATGGCCTGTTGCCCTGTTTGGCTGCGGCAAAATAGGACAGGCACTGTTAAGTTATGGCGGTTTTGATTCTCAAGGCTTTCATATTGTCGCGGCTTTTGATGCCGATTTTGAGGTAATCGGCACGGTCCATGGCGGAATTCGCGTCGAATCAATCAGCGACGCGGCGGCTTCCATCGAGCGCCTCGGTATCCGATTGGCAATTATCGCCGTCCCGGCAGAGCAAGCCCAGGCCACTGCCGACCAACTTGTTACCGCCGGAATTCAGGGAATTCTGAACTTTGCTCCAGTTGTTCTTGTCTTACCGAAATCGGTTAGTGTGGTTGCGGTGGACCTGGCGATAGGGCTCGAACAACTGGCCTTCGGCGTTGTCAGGCAGCTCGAAAATGATTAAATTGGCCAGTCCTTAGGTTCATTGCCCGGTGGTGTAATGGTAACACTACGGATTTTGGTTCCGTCATTCTAGGTTCGAATCCTAGCCGGGTAATCTGTTTGAAAAGCCGGTATTCTTTCACGACATTGTAGAACGATTGCCCTCAATGGTTCGAAACCCTGGGTTGTGTTTGCACTGTCGTCCAAAGATGAGCAATTGGGGGCAATTGCTCTAAAATCAGGCCCTAATTAGGCCCTACCGCAATCATGCCTTTCCGCCCGAGGCCGTGAATTGGACCTGTCTGCCAGCTGTTGAAGCTGACCCGAATGATGCAACTCCCCCTTATTTTGCAAATGTTGCTCACTTTTCCCAATCAGCAGATCTTTACCTGTTGTTGAGGTTTCTCCGACCGGAATCGCAGACAACCTGAACGAGATAATCTCAACTTTTTGACAGGATCCGGTTGCGGTTTTCAAACCTTGGTCAATGTTATCGTGTACTTGGATCACGAACGTCGCAGTCGCGACATTGGCTCTCGTCTCGTTCAACATGGATGAACGCCAGCGCGCGACACCGACTCCGGTCAACCGGTTGGATTTGATTGGATTTTCGCGCCGAAATGGCCTAAAATTCAAGAGTCAACCAGGTTTTGTACCTCGCCCGTGCAAATTCAAGCAATCAATGGTTTGAGATATCAATAAGTCTTTTTGCGAGATCGAAGAGGGGGCCAATGTTTCGCACAATTCTGACCGTGGTGACAACAATTCTCATATTGAATGCGCAATCCGTATTCGCTCAGAACTACCGCTACCAGGCTGGATACAGCCAGCCGAGACCGAGTTGGTCGGCATCGCTAGTGGACCAAAAACAACATGACTTTGGAGTGGTTCCCAAAGCTTCCGCTCAGCGGCACACATTTCAGTTCACGAACACGTTGGACTCCGATTTGATGTTGAGTGGAGTTCGCGCCAGTTGCGGTTGCATCAAGCCGAAGGTGTTGACTCCCGTAGTTAAGCCCGGCGAGAACGCTGAGTTGTTGATCGAGTTTGATACCAAGAATTTTGATGGGGTCCGCTCGGCAACGGCCACGTTAAGCTTGCAGCGCACCAGCCCCTACCGCGAATACTCGGAGATCCAATTCACGATCAAAGGGGTGATTCGCCGCGACGTCGTGGTTGAACCGCTGGCCATTGAATTTGGATCGATGCTGGTGGGAAACCCAACACAGCGCGTGATCACGGTAAAATATGCCGGGAATCCCCAATGGCAACTTGTGAATGTGGCATGCTCCAACTCCAACATCCAATTGAATGTTGAAGAAACCCGGCGAGACGTTGTGGCGCGACGTGTTGATTACCAGATCACGGTGACGGTCCCAGGTGACCATCCGGTGGGGTCGTTTCTCGACGACTTGACCTTGACGACCTCGGATGCCTCAAACCAAATCCTGCGAGTGCCCATCAGCGGTCACATGAAACAGCCCATTCAGGCAGCTCCGATTGCACTGGGTGTGATTGATCGCGGTGAGAAGATCGTCAAAAAACTGATCATCAATGGTGAACGGCCGTTTGAAATCAGCAGTATCCACGCGACATCGCCGCGCCTGAAGTTCAGCGAATCGAGCGGTGAGAAGACATTGCACGTTATCGAGTACTCGGTCGATACTTCAACCGACGGAGAGATTGTCGATCAGATCACGATCTTCACCACCGATCCAAATCAATCTGAGATCGTGGTACGGTTTGAGGCACAAGTTGTCCCAAGTACGGTCGTCAAAGGTAACGGCAAATAGAAACTCATTCCGAGTGAAGCTCCAGAAACCGGAATTGATTTGTGACTTGTTTCTAAACCGGTCCATTCCTTCGGGATTGGATCGGTTTTTTTGCACATCATCCGTTCGGGTTCAAACAGTCCCGGCCAATTGACGGTAATAGTCGATAGACCTTTTCAAACCTTGCGCCAGATCAACTGTGGGGCGATACCCCAAGGTCTTAACGGCAGCCGATATGTCGGCCAGGCTGTCGCGAATGTCGCCGGGACGCGCCGGCTGAAACTCTGGATGGACGTCCCTGGAAATTGCCTGTCCCAATAATGCGAGCAAGGAGAGCACGGTCGTGGCTCGACCATCGGCGATATTGAAAGTCTGGCCGGCGGCCTTAACCTCGGACAACGCCAAAAGATTCGCATGCACAACGTTGCCGACATATGTAAAATCGCGAGACTGATGGCCATCGCCAAAGACGATCGGCCGTTGACCAGCCAACATGCGGGTGATGAAACGGGGAATAGCCGCCGAGTAATGGCTGTTCGGATCTTGTCGTGGACCGAACACATTGAAATACCGAAGGCACACGGTTTCCAACCCATGGGTCAAGTAGTAGGACTGGCAATAGTATTCGCCTGCAAGTTTGGCGACCGCATAGGGAGATAACGTCTGGGGAGTATCTGTTTCACGTTTGGCCGAGAATGGAGAGTCCCCATAACAGGCGCTGGATCCGGCATAGATCACACGGCGGACCCCAGCGCGACGGGCCTGCTCCAACACGACTAACGTGCCGGTCACGCAAGCGCGGTTGACCAGCAACGGTTGTTCTACGCTGAGAGGGACACTTGCCAAAGCGGCCTGATGGATCACGAAATCTGCGCCGCGCATGGCATCGGCCACCGCTACTTCATCACAGATGTCCGCCTCAACGAAGCGAATTTGGCGCCATACCTGCTCCAGGTTTTCTCGTTTTCCTGTTGCCAAGTTATCGATGACAGTCACTTGGTCACCTCGCGCAACCAACGCATCGACAATATGCGAGCCGATAAACCCTGCTCCTCCCGTCACCACCACTTGGTAACTCATGATGCCGTTTCCGTGTTATTCAAGGGCGATACATCCATAGAGGGGGATTTCGGCTTTTGCGATGCGAGCAACGGCTTGCTGAGCCTGCTCTTGATCGCTGGCGTGGCGCTGGACCAACAGCAGCGCTCCACTGGCCATCCGCCGCCACTTATTGAGGCCCTCTTGATGATGCGCTCCACAACT
>DAOLCX010000262.1:0-4931 GCA_035327685.1 Pirellulaceae bacterium
CGGCAGGAGCGCTGACCGGAGTATTGATTGCGGCCTGGTTGCTGTGGTGGCTGACGGGGTCGCCAACGAGCGAAGCGGAGTCGGCCCAAGCCGATGTGCCTCATTCCGTCCCGGCATGGGTCTATCGGGTCGTGATTGCCGTGAGCGCGGTGTTGGGTTTGGGATCGTGGTTGCTGACGTGGTTGGTCAGGGACGTGTCGGAGCAGCACCGCGAGGCGGAGCGTGTGTTGGATGGTCAAGTTGAACCCGAGGTCGAATCGTTGTCGGCGGATCGAGCGGCGGCGCGGTTATTTCGACCAGGTTGGTTGGGGCTACCAGGGCGTTATTGGCTTGCTCTGGCCGCGCTGGCGCTCTTTGCGTTGGCCAATAGCAGCGATGCGTTTTTGTTGCTGCGCGCGAGCGAAGCCGGTTTTTCGCCTTGGGCCATCGTCATGATCTATGCCACCTTCAACGTGTCCTACGCGTTGTTTTCATATCCCGCCGGCGCGTGGAGCGATCGCATAGGTCGCTGGCGCTTCATCGGCGCCGGGTGGGTGCTGTACATCTTGGTTTACGTGGGGATGGCGTTATTGACGGTCGATACCCGCGATTGGGTGTGGGTGTTGATGGGCATCTATGGACTGTACATGGCACTCACGTGGGGGTGGGGAAAGCGCTGATTGCCGATCATGCGCCGACGAATTTACGGGGCAGGGCGATGGGGATTTTCCATGCGACAGTGGGCGTATGCGGATTGCTGGCCAGTTTGCTGGCAGGTTTGATTTGGGACCTGTGGAGCGGATCGGCGGCGTTGATGTTTGGCGCCGCGTGTGCCGCAGTCGCTTTTGGTGTCTTGCTGGTGTTTGCCAGACGGGTGACGTTGAATCGAAGATGACGGCCCTGACGTGGCTTTTTCAGCAGTGATTCACAAGCGACGCGGTGTCGGGAATTCGAGCGTGAATTGTGTGCCGCGGCCGACTTCGCTGTTGACGTTGATCCGACCGCCGTGGGCTTCGATGATTTTTTTGGCCATCGGCAAACCGAGGCCTGAGCCGCCAGGCTTGTTCGTATAAAAAGTCTTGAACATGTTCAGGATTGTTTTGGAAGACATCCCACAGCCGGTGTCGATCAGATCGACCGCGACTCCTTGGCGTGTGATCCGCGTGCGAACCAGAAGTTGGCCGCCGTTGGGCATGGCTTCCAGGGCATTCTTGACCAGATTCACTAAAGCCGCTTGCAGCGATTGCGAATCGAGCCGGATGAGCGGGAGATCACTCGCCAGATAGCGCAACACCTCCACGCCCTGGCGGTCGGCTTGTGGAGAAAACAGGTCGAGGACTTGATGGATTTGATCGTTGAGGTTGCCGGGACGCAGTTCGAGGTTTTGCTGTCGGGCAAATCGGAGAAAGTCGTCCAGTAAATTCTCCAAACGCACACATTGACGGTTAATGGTTTCGATCCGTTCGCGCGCACGGCGGACTTGAGGTGAATCCGCTTGTTGGAAATCTTCGTTCAGTAGCTCCATGTTCATGCGGATCACGGAGAGCGGATTCTTGATTTCGTGGGCCAGCGAACCCGCCAACGCGGCCAGTTCGTCGTACTGATCGCGCAGCAGCTTTTCGTCATGGAGCGTCCTCCAGATCGGGCTTTCAGGTTTGTCCGGATCGTCAGGCATTGTCATTTGAAACCGTTCACGCGATTGATGGCCAAGCTTGGTTCTGGTGCGTTCCGCAGGTCGTTTTGTTGTCGATCGAAACCCTGTGAGTGTCGCAGATCGATTCGTCCACGCTAACGTGTGTTGTCGAACGACCTGCTCTGCGCACCCTACATTTCGTGAACGGTTACCGTCATTTTAACCTCGCCGCGAGAGGATTGGGTTTCGCCAAGGGGGTCAAGAGTCTTTTTTCCGTTGGTGAAAGTGCGTGAATCAAATTCATGATGCCTCCCGCCAACGGAAAAAAGACTCCCGACTTCCTTTCCGGCATCCGTTGACCAAACGGACGAACCAAGTTTAGAATCAAGGCGTCCTACTTGGAAAGTACGGTGGTCGTAGCTCAATTGGTTAGAGCATTGGATTGTGGCTCCAAAGGTTGAGGGTTCGATTCCCTTCGACCACCCTCGTTTTTTCCGGCAAATCCCCCAGTGACGCCACGCGGATGGTTTGGACCCGGCCTGACGAATCGCGGTGGGGGGGAGGAAAACGCGTGTTTGCCGCCCCGATGCACCGAGCGTGCGACTGGTTGCCGAGTCCCGCGCTGCAACCGACCAGCCCAATGACCGAAGTTGCCATCCGCAGGCCGAGCGTGAAGTTTCGAATGGCTACCGATTGGCGAAGCTTTGCCTGCAATTATTCGATTGGATGTTATCGGTGATGTTGTTGCAGCCAGTGGGGCGGATATGGAGCGCGCAGCACCGTCAATAGTTGACCGACGCCGACGCGCGACTGATAATCAGCCGTCGCGAAACGACAGTTCAGGGAACTCAAGATCTTCAGGATTGATTAGGCCATGTTCACAGTGACCTCGGAACAGATACTTCCCGCGACAATTACCGGCTCCTGGCCCCGTCCCAAATGGATGGATATGAGCATGTGGGGGCGGCCGCTTGATACGTGCCTGATGGATGTCCGGTTTCGCGAAAAGTTTCAAGATGCGTTGTCGGTGATCATCAGCGACCAGGAACGGGCCGGGATCGATATCTTGACTCATGGTGATTTGCACTGTGACGAGGACTATGCGGGGCGGAGTTGGCATCATTACCCGTTGCAGCGGTGGGGCGGATTTGAAGGGGATCATTTGCAATCGTGGCAAACGCGTTCGCCGTGGCTAAAATATCCGGCGGGGACGATGTTGAACGAGATCTATACCGGTTGGCGGTGGCCGCGCGTGGTCGGTCCTATCGAGTACCGCCCTTTGGACTATCCCAAGATTTGGCGGATGGCCCAGGCCCGAACAGATCGCCCGATCAAGTTTGGTACTTGCTGCACGCAGGTGATGGGGTTGTTCCTGGACATTCACACGACGCACTACAAGGATAAACGCCAGGTGTTGTGGGACATGGCCGAAGCCATGAACCGCGAGCTGTTGGCCTTGCGCGATGCTGGCTGCCGCTGTATTCAAATCGAAGAACCTTGTCTGCATTTCATGGCCAATACGTTTGGCAAGGATCACAGCGACGTGCGGTTTTATCTGGAGTGTTACAACCGCGAGGTACAGGGATTGGACGACGTCGAAATCTGGATTCACACGTGTTGGGGGAATCCCAACATGCAGCGGGTCATCGAGAATGACAGCTATGCCGCGTCACTGGACATGTACATGAGTGAAGCCCGCGGGGATGTGTGGACGATCGAGACCAAAGACCGGGAGATGCGGGAGGTCGAGTTGCTGGCCCCATTTATGAAGAACGCCGGCAAGAAGGTGTGTGTCGGCGCGATCAGTCATCGGCGGTTGCAAGTCGAGCAACCAGAGGAAGTCGCGGCGACGATTCGGCACGTCTTGAAATATGTGCCCCCCGAACGGCTGATCGTTTCGACGGATTGCGGATTTGGGCGGCAAGGCTGCAATCGCGATATCGCGTTTTTCAAAACGACATCCTTGGCGCAAGGATGCCAGATCGTCCGGCGCGAATTGGGACTGCCGACCGCGAACATCCGGGCCGCCGTACCGGAGTTGCAAACCGATGTGGTCCCCGACAAACCAGGCTGAATTGAAATTTCCGTGCCGCGGTTTAAACTGTGTGGATCCCGAGGGGCGCGGGAACTTAATCAAATTTACTTTTCGGGGAGCCTTGTCGATGATTCGTCTTGCCGGTCAACTGCAAATGGCCTGGGTGGCTTTCGCCGTGATGTTGTCATGGTTTCAACCAACAGCGGTTCAGGCCCAAGCCAAACTGAATGAAGGTGAAGAGGTGCGCGTCCACTTTCTGAATACCTGGTATGAAGGGGTTGTCGTTGGTCGCGACAAAGCTAAATGGATCGTCGAGTTCGTGTTCGCCAATCGGCCAAAACGAGAGCAGTTTGAGCGGACTTTGATCCGCAAGTTGTGTGAGTTTACCGCCATGGACTACGCACGGACTTGGTCAAGCTCCAATGGCAAGTTTTCCGTCGTGGCTGCCATGAAGGGTGTGTCCAACGATGAGGTGTTGCTGATCAAAGAAGACATGGAGGAGATCCAAGTTCCGTTGGCAAGCTTGAGCCAGGAAGATGTGAACTATATCAAGAAAATGCAACGCCAGTACGAGCAAGCGGTAATGCGGGGCGAAGTCCCGGCGATTACTCCCAATCTGCCCGAGGTGGAGGAATTCGGTTCCGGTGGTTTCGGCGTCATGGCGTCATTTGTGTTGAATTCGGACCAGGTGGCACCGCTGGGCGCGGTACCCGATTTTATGAGAACGTTCCGACAAGCGGGGACAGGGTTCATGATGTCGCGCAAACGCCAGGAAGTGGTGGCGGTGATACCCGTCGGCGGTCCGGAACAGCTCGTACTGTTGACAGCGCGCGAAAACAATTTCTTTAACGGCAATCTAAAGTTTCAAAGTCAACTCTATTGGGTATCGCTCAAGAACCAGAAGATGCTGGGTTACGTGGCGGTGACGTCCGAGGACTTTCCTGTCGATTACGATCCGACCACGCGGTTGCTGTTGACGGTGACTCGCAGTGAGAGACGATTTGGCAAAAGCCCAGATATCTTCACATTGTGGTACCTGGAACCTGGAGCTTCCGAGGCGACACCATTGCAGCGGTGGAACGGACAAGTCGAAATTTGGCACGACTCGCCGTTCGCCAAGCTTGTCGACAATCAGATTGTCGTCGCCAAGACCGATGGCCAATCCTATGTGGCTTGGAATTTTGTGGAAAAATCGGTCGCTTACCGGTTCAAGGCGGCCAGCTTTTTCGACGCCCCTGTCATTCTCAGCTACGACCGCCGGCATTTGATTGTTCCCGAAGACGG
>DAOLCX010000263.1:0-4925 GCA_035327685.1 Pirellulaceae bacterium
CAATATCGCACGACAAGGCCGCGTTTCGACACTAGCTCTTCCAAACGAAGTAGTCCGAAACGCGTTGAACGACCTGTTGCGACCCGACGTCGCCGAACAGCGCGGGAATTAAGGCCCGAGCAAAATAGCCCTAACCGTTCACGACATTGTAGAACAATTGTCCACAATGGTTCCAAACCCTGGCTGGGTTTACCATTGCCCAGAGATAAACAACTGAGGACCATTGTTCTACAACCAGGCATTTCCGCCCGAGTCCATTTTTCTCTATCTCGACCCAATGACCCGAATGGACTACCTCGTGGCTTTTTTTCCATTGCCCCAGTCTCCATAAACTACTGCATGATATGTTAGGGAGATTGGCTATTAAAACAAGAAAGCCGAGACTTTTCGGTCTCGGCTTCCTGTTCGGTACAAAACCTAAGTCTGGATCGTGACGTCTTATCGACGGCGACGAACCATCAAACCGACACAGCCCAACAAGCCTAACAAAGAAGCCGTGGCTGGTTCCGGAATGACAGCGACACAACCAAAGTATGCGCCAGTTAAATTGATGGTGTAGGTCCCACCGGTTCCATTCGTCCCGATGATCTGCGTCGCGGGTCCTGTGAACAATGGGTTGACACCGTGCAAGCTGGTGAACGGCGAAAACGTAGCAATGGCATTTCCACCGGCATCGGCGAAGTTGTTACTAAATCCGCCAATCACCAAGATGTAGCATTCGCCATCAATTAACGAACCCGGGTTGTTTGTCAACGTTCCACCACCTGCAGTCCATGACGCAGGGTTGCGCAATTCCGAACCCAACCCGCCGCCAAACGATGCTCCACGGTCGTCATTCGCCATGACGAGGTTGCCCATCTTGTCGAATAGCCACAGACGAGTGTCTGTTTCTGTTCCCAAGGGAACTGTCGTGGCTAAGAATGAAGCTGCATTCGTTACCGTGATTTCGAACGCATCCAAATCCAAATTTCCAGCGATGTTGCCAGTAATGGTCGTAAACAGCGTGCTGGTGCTTTGGGTCTGATAACCGCCCAAGGGGAAGTCACCTGCGTCGCCTCCACCATTGCCGAACTCATCCCAAATCTGCGCCTGAGCGGTAGCTCCACAGAGGAGCGCCGTCAGCGCTAACGCAATCAATTTCTTCATAAACCCTCCACCAAGTTGACCGAACCAAAAAGAAACGAAACAGAAAACTCAATTAATGAATGGTGCACACCTGAAATCCAAACCGGATCGCCTAAGTCAACCTGCGAAATTCAACTCAGATCTCCAGGTCCGCACGCCTGAAATTCAACACTTGTATTCAAGGTTTTAGACTAATTGTTTCCCCAGTTTATTCAAGCACCCTAATCTGCAAATTCCGAATTTCTCCGAAACTGGGTTCGGTGCCAACTTCGCGGGTTAAACGGTTTGCATCGAAAACACAGGGTTTTCCCTGAGTTCAACCCAATTTGTGGTGTGGCGGTCGAGGGGGAAGTTCGCTCCGCAACAAACCGGGCTGAATGTCGATTTCCAACGACGCGAAGCGGCCAGCCCGCAACGATTCAAGGGCAATGGCCCCCATCACAGCATTATCTGTACACAGTTCGGGGGGGGATATAAGGACTTCTACTCCGACCTTCATGCCTCGATGTGCCAAGTTGGCACGAAGCCGGCGGTTCGAAGCAACTCCGCCTCCAACGCAAAGTCGATTGCGCCCAGTTTGTTCTAACGCCTGAAACGTCTTTTCCACCAGGACCTCCACAACCGCTCGTTCAAAACTGGCCGCGATATTGGCCGCAAGTGGGCGCGGAATCACCAGATCCTTCCAATCAACTTTCCCTTTCCCGGCCAAGGTATAGCGGACGGCTGTTTTCAATCCACTAAAACTCCAAACAATACGGGGATCATTCAAGTAGCTCTGAGGGAAATCAAATGCCCTGTCGTCCCCTTCTTCGGCCAAAAGCGCCAATGCCGGGCCGCCGGGAAAACCCAGTCCCAACATCGTTGCCACCTTGTCGAACGCTTCTCCGGCAGCATCATCAATCGTCCCCCCTAATAAAATGGGATCGATTGCCGTCGGGAAATCGAACAAATGGGTGTGTCCCCCGCTAACCACCAGTCCCAAACAGGGGAACACGTCGCGTCCAGCGGCCATTCGACACGCGAAGACATGGGCATGAAGGTGGTTGATCTCGATAAGCGGGATATCCCATGCCAACGCCAATGACTTGGCCGCTGTCAAACCGACCAACAGCGAATTAGCCAACCCCGGCGTTGTAGCCACGGCTACCGCAGATAAATCACCTGGCGCGATGCCGGCGCGGCGAATCGCCTGGTCAATCACAGGGAGAATACGTTCCAAGTGGGCTCGGGCGGCAATTTCCGGTACAACCCCCTGAAATTCACGGTGCAATTCAACTTGGGTCGCCAGGCTGCTCCCCAAAACCTGCAATTGGTCATTGATTACGGCAGCGGCCGTTTCGTCACAGGTCGTTTCAATCGTTAGGATGTTAATCACGGAAAAAGCGGTTTTTATCGAAACAATCAGGGTTTTCGGGAGTTTAACAAGTCGGAACAGGGGCGCGCAAGGGCCGGACCGTTGATTGTAGGCTTGATGCGAAGAGGAATTGAGGCTGGCATAGACCGCAAGCCGGGTATTTTCCTTAAGTTTTGGCCGTTTGCCACAAAATTTGGCTTGTTCTGGGCGGGTAAACTAGAATTATTGTCTGCTCAGTTGAACGTTCATGGAATCAGGCGAAAAGTATTCGATTGTTGAGCAATTGCCCCCAATTGCTCGTGTTGCGAAGAAGGACAATCCAGCCAGGGTTTCGAACCGTTGAGGACCGTTGTTCTACAGTTTGGCAGGATGTCGCCTTTCTTCGACAAAACGTTTGACAGACTTGCCAACATGGTGAACTCCTCGATGGACTTATTTCTGGATTGCAAAGCATCTACGAAAGACGGATAACGAAAAATGAAATGCGGTTTCTCTATGACTTGGGTACGAGTTTTCAGTTGTTTGATTGCATGGACGATTGCGGGATCATCGTTGTCGGCTGTCGCTCAACTTCCTGCGACTCAAAATTCGTCGGATCGGACGGACCATGTTCAGGATGTGGATGACGATGCCGAGTTAGAGGATTGGCAAAACGAATTGAATCAGCACATCGAGCAAACGCTCGCGCGTCGCGAACTTCTCGCTCAAGACGACACCATTCGGTTCAGCTTTGCCAATTGGGAGTGGAAACGTGTGATCGAATGGTTTGCCGAGCAGGCCAATATGAATCTGCAACCGATCGCAGACCCCCCGCAAGGGACCTTCACTTACATCAGCGATGAGTCTTATGACATCACCACCGCCATGGACATTCTGAATGACCATTTGTTCCGCAAAGGCTATACGTTGGTGCGGAATCGCCGCACGTTAAAGCTGGCGCAACTCGGTCGCGATTTTCCTTCAGAACTGGTGGAAGAAATCACGCCAGACAAACTCGATGAGCGCGGGCGTTTTGAAATACTGCGATGCCGGTTCGACCTGACGGGTCTCGACATGAATGAGATGGAACGGCAAATCCGCAATCTGATCGATCGGAACGTCGGAGAGTCGGTACCGTATTACGCGGCGAATTTCATCGTAGTCCGCGACACAGGCGAGAAGCTGAGGACGATCCGCGAACTGATCAATATGGCCCGCGAACTAAAGACATTGCGAGTCGAAAAATACACACTGGGCTACGTCGGCTATGAAGAAATGATGACCATTGTCCGCCCGTTGTTGGGCATGAGCGGCAATGCCATGACCGATGGTACGCTGACCTTGGTGAACGAGCCTCTCGGATCGGTGGTTTACATTCGCGGGACAGAAGCGAGGATTCGCGAGTTCTTGGATATCGTGGCCAAGGTTGACGTGCCAGCCGAACGCCTCGCGACCAATATCGAGGCCCCATCTCTAGCGCAATACACGGTTCGCAGCGACCCTGAACTGGCTTTCAAGGTCGTTCAAACCATGTTGGTTGGGCGGGACGTCAAGGTCGATTTGGACACCAAACTCAGCGCCATTTTCGTGTTTGGTCGGGCCGACGATCACAAGATCGTCGCCGACGTGATCCGCACCATTGAATCAGGGGACGGCAGTCTCAAGGAATTCGAACTGCGAAACCTGACCACCAGCGAAGCGATTGAAGCGCTGCAGAACTTGTTCGGAATTGACCCTGCCGATACGGCGGCAACGCGGAAGAGCCCCATCTTTTATGCCGACAGGACGGGAAATCGCGTGATCATTCGGGGAACTCCCAACGATTTGACTCTGGCCCAATCGATGCTCGACATGCTGGATCGGGATTTGGGATTGGGGGGAGCCGGCATTCGGCCGACCACCGTTCGTATTGACGCCAATGCTCGGCAGATGGACCGGGTTCAAGCGATCTTGGAAGATTTGTGGCCCTCTTCCAATCGACCAAATAAACTTCAAATGGTAATGCCGGAAGAGCGTCGTCAACGAACGCGCCCCTCGTTATTGCCTCCTGTCCGCCCTTTTCAACTTCCGGACGATACCGATGACGGCGAAGAAGAAACGACAGGTGACGATCAACGCATCCAATCCGGGAGTTTTAATTTCGGACCCGTGAACCAGCAACTGGCCAGTACGGTATGGTCCGCCGCTATGTTGTCGTTGTGGTATGACGAACCCATTCCGCCGGCCAGCAAACCGGCCGAAACACAAGACGAAGTCGGTCGGACTTCGGCTGAACAATTAGACGACGGTTACAAGCCGCCCCCCCCGCGGCAATCCGTGCCGGGTGCTCCCATCACCGTGAAGTTCACGGATGAAGGGATTATTATTACCTCAGACGATTTGGATGCCGTTGAAGACATGCGGCGCCTGATCCAGGATTTGGTGTCGGGTTCGTCGTCATTGGCGTTGCCTCAACACTATTACCTTC
>DAOLCX010000264.1:0-4922 GCA_035327685.1 Pirellulaceae bacterium
CGCCGTTCTGATTTGCAGTATCACCGCCGCCCTGGTCGGCGCCAGCCTCCTGGGAACACGCCTGTGGGCCATCTATTCAGCCCACTGATATGCCTGCAGGACTAGCCCGCATTTCTCACACGGCTGAATGAAGTTGGATTTGGGACCGCGCGAACTAGAATTTGTTGCTCACTGTCCATCAGGCTAATCGGCGATTTGGATTGACTGAAGACACGTCGCTTTAATTTGCTTCAACCCGCAGGTAATGCAAAAACGTGTAAGGGAACTGGTTGCGCTCGTCAGCAGGAAACGTGGCTTCGCTGAGGAGCGTCCATTCGTCCCATTGCAGTGGTTGTAAGTAGGTGTCGCCGGCGACATCGGCTTCGACTCGTGTCACGTACAGGCGGCCTGTCCACGGCAAGAGTTCGCGGTAGATTTCGGCACCACCGACGACAAACGGCTGATCGTCGGTGCTTACCAGATGCAGTACCTCTTCCACTGAGTGAACTACGAAGGCACCGTGGACCAGCCAATCGGGTTGCCGCGTGAGGACCACCGTCGTCCGTCCGGGCAATAAGCGGTTGATCGATACGAAGGTCTTGCGACCCATGATCAGGTGATGACCCCAGGTCAATTGCCGAAAGCGCTGCAAATCCGCGGAGAGCCTCCATGGCAGTTGCCCATCCTGGCCAATCACGCCGTTGCGGCTGACGGCAACGATCATCGATAGCGGGCGGTCAACCGATGACATGCAATGCGATAGCAGCCAGAATGATCATCCACATCAGATACGCCACACTCCAAATGATCAACCAAACCGTCGAGCGTCGCGCAACTCCGGAACGCGCTAAAGAGGACTGATCAAGATTACTGCGAGCCGGTTGCGCCATTCCCTCACACACACCGCAGGCAGGGCGAACAGAAGATATCGTCGACATTGCTGAATGCCGTGTCGAAGTCATAAATATTGTCGAAATGAGACTTGCGGTCTCGCGACGATTTTTTCAGTATCCGCATGCGGATCATGGCGTACACGATCTCGCCGAAATCGCGAGTCGAATGAATGCCCCAACTATGCAGCACCGTCTTGCACATCATGCCGTATTGAGCGATGGCATACAAACGGAGTCCCTCGCAAAGTTGTTGTCCGGTCAGGTGCCGGCGAGCGCGAACCGACTTGCGCTCATGGTCACTCGCGTGGTCGTCGTGAACTTCCGCCAGTCGAAAATGGTCAGCCGCAAAGGACAGTCCTTCGCGAACAAACAAATAGGCTTCCACGGGGTAACGCGAATCCCGGACAACATGCCGCGCCAACAAAACCAAGTCGTTCGGTATCGCAGCCATGGATTCGGTCATAGCGGTCTGTTCATCCAAGTAAACACAAACGGATCAATACTTCTGTTTCGTCACCTGATGCTATTGTCGATTGGGTTGCAGATAAAGTCAAATCAGCCGACCGGCTTATCGCGGAATTACCCTATATCTTAACATCGTCATTTGGCCAGCACAGACTTCATTCAGCCTGGCCGCTTCGCTGTTTGGACCCGATTCGCGACAAGACTTCGCTAGCTTCGATCAACAGTCGGCGATGGTCTTCGGTTTCCACCAACAAGTGTTGCGACAAGATCTCCTGCCCGATAACCTTGCAGCGCCCTTGCGAAGTCACCACGGACGAGCCTATCGGCGGCAATTCTTCATGCAAAGCCTCATACGTGTCGAACTCGTAGCGTAAACAACATTTGAGTCTTCCGCAGCGCCCGGAGATTTTGGAAGGGTCGAGCGTGGCTTTTTGCAGTTTGGCCATTTTCATGGATACTGGAGGCATCACAGCCAAGTGTGTATTACAGCACACCGGTTTGCCGCAATCGCCATAATCCGCCAACAACTTCGCTTCGTCGCGTACGCCAATTTGGTGCATCTCAACGCGAGTCTGAAATTCGCCGGCCAGTCGTTTAACCAACTCGCGAAAATCAATCCGTTCTTCGGAAACGTAATACACAATGACCCGCTCGCCACCCAGCAACTGTTCGATATCTACCAATTTCATTGGAAGCTGTAGCTCTTCGATCAACCGCTCGCAGGTGGCGATGCGCGGCGGGCGGAGTCCCAGGATTTTGGACATTTGCAGCGCATCTTCCGAAGTCACTGCCCGCCAGATCGTTCCCGAAGCGTATCGTTCCATTTGCCGCAGGGCGTTCTCGGTGGCTTCACACAAGACCTGCCCGATTTCCATGCCGCGCGGTGAACGCACGACGACCTCGGCGCCGCGCCGGTAGATGGCGTCCTGGCGGCTGGACATCGCGCCTAACTCGCGCATGGCGCCGAATCGCACGATATACCTAGGCATGAATCAGCTCCCCGGCAACCACAATCCCGACGATCCAGCCGCAGCCGGTTGGCCTTGATCCGGCGTCCAAAGTTGGCTTTCAGACTTGCCGGTCTGTTCTTCCTCGGAGGCGCGCGGAATCATATATTCACCGTTCTCAGTCAGCAATCCGTACTTCATAAATATCTGATCCAATCGCGATTTGACAGCATGGTCGACAGGCTCTTTTAAGATGCGACGCAGCAACTCCATCGATTCGTTAAAGCGACCATGATGCAGCGTCCAGTCGAGCCAAAGAACCAGGACACTGTTCAAATCGCGTCCAGTGGTGCTCGCCAACTCGGCCGCCTCGGCATACAACTGGGCGGCCTGGTCCTGGTGGTCCATGGCCTGGGCTTTGAACATCAGCAAATCGGTGCGCCCCACCGAATCAGGCAGGTCGTCGCGAGTCAACAATTCTTCGCACACGGCGCGCAACGACATCTTCAATCCGAACACGGACGACCGGGTCAAAAGAGGTAAAAGGTGAAGAGTGGGAAACGTGCTCAATTGAAAACGACTGCAAGCGACTGCATGAGATTCAGACCACAACAGTTCATGGTGACTCGCTTTAGCCAGCGGTGCCACATTCAATTCGGCCCTGACCTCATCGATCAATCCAGATATCCACTCAGCCCCGAATCGCGCGTTGCGAACTTCAGCACGCCACAACCAGGCCAACAACCGCAGTCGCAGGGCAGGATCTGCGGCCGCTTGCCGCGGCGTTTGACCGTCGAGTTCATACAGAGGCATGTCTGGCCACTCGGACAACAAGAAACGTTGCAGATGTTGGCAGCACAGCTCCTTGAACTGCCTTCCAGGGATATCGATTGCCAGAAACTCAGGGAGTTCGCGGCTCCGATCGATCGGCTCCAGCCAATCCACTTCAGCTTCAAAAGTGACAACGAATGGTTGCCCATTGGCGGTTTCCAATCTTTCCAGCAAGCCATCCTGCCAGATGTCGGCGCGACCGGATACTCCCAAGGCCGGTTCGCGATCAGTGCGCCTTCCAAAAACGTCAATGCGACCGCAAACAATCGGCCAGGTTTCAGAAGAGGTTTGGTCAGGTAATCTTGGCAGAGGCCGATCGAGATAAAGAAATACAAATTGTGGTCCGTCATGGCCGATCAAATGCTGCGGCAATTCGGTCAAACGCGGATCCGACCGCAGTTCCTCGCAGACGCGCTCGACATCATCAAATCGGTAAAGTACTTCTTTGCGATTCTCCGCGGGCGCGGAGGCATCCATGGCGCTTTGCGCCATGACTTCCGCCAAACATCGTTCGAGTTCACACAATCCTGACGCGCCGGCCAGGGCTCGCCAGGCATCGACTTGACGTTCGTCACCCAAACTTGCCAAGGATAAGGCGTTGTAATACAACAGGCTGGGCTGCTGGGGATCGATCTCCAGTCCGCGCGCTGCTAACAATCCGGCCTTGCGGAACTGACCGCGGCGAAAGGCCCGCCGCGCGTTGTCGGCTTTTTTAAACCAGGGAGCGTCGGTTGCCGGGAGGGCGATGTCCGTAGTGATTTGTGATCGGAACACATCACGCGCCGCAATGGAGAACACAATATTCGAGACGGCCTCACTGGTCTCCCGGCTGTCTTTCAACTCGCGAGCAAACACGGCGTGAGCCACGGCAGCCAGGGAGTGCGATGCCCGCAGGAGTTCTTGCGCGACATCCAAGAACACACCCGCGAACGACAAGGGAATCTCTGCGGTTGGCAAATGATCCAAGGCATCTTGCAAGGCCGACGCGGCTTCCAGGCCGCGCCCCAGCATCGCCAAAAGGGTGGCCCGTTGCTCCAGGCCGAGGAAATGCTGGGGATTGCCCTCCAGAAAAACGGTATTCACTTCCAGCGCCTGCTCAAACTCCTCCAGGGCGTACAACAAATTGGACTTGGTGGTCAGCAAGCAATCGCGCGGGCCGGATTTGGCAATCAGTCGATCGATGGCTTCCAATGCAGCTCGCGCCTGACCCGCTCGGTATTTGACCAGAGCCTGGTCCAATTCATGAACGATCTCTTTGCCGCAGCAGAATTTGATTTTCTTCTCCGGATGGCAAGGACATGGTTGGTAGACGTTGATCTCCATGATGCGATCAGGTTCCCTGTCAAAAATCACATGTTTGTCGGTTCTCTCAACCAGCGCCATACCGCCGGTTTGCCTGACCGCTAATGTAGTCGATTTTGTTGCGGGTCGATACCGATGCGACCGGAGAAACTGAACCCAATCAGGCACCTGCCCTGGGCTGCCATGCCGCTGAGGACTGCGGCGCCTGCCATCGGCCGTGCACGACTACAGATATTTTTGATAAGCCGCCACGGCGAGTTCATCGCATCGGTCATTCTCTGGGTGGCCACTGTGCCCTGCCACGCGGGTGTATGTCACCCGGTGTTTGGATAGAAGGGCGTCGAGCTGGCGCCACAAATCTTCATTCTTGACAGGCAACCACTTCCCTTTCTCGCGGCGTTTCCAATCGTTCTTTTTCCAATTCGCCAGCCACTCGCTGATCCCTTTGCCGACGTAGACACTGTCCGTAAACAAAATCACTCGACAAGGCCGGTTGAGTTGCGCG
>DAOLCX010000265.1:0-4916 GCA_035327685.1 Pirellulaceae bacterium
GCCCTGGCACAGCGCTGGGCCTGGCGATTGAGCTGGCTGGTCGGCGACGTTTTGAGATTTCGGCGTCGGACCATTGAAGAGAATCTTTTGGCCATCTATCCACATTTAACCAAGTCCGAGTTGTCCCGTTTAACTCGAGCTTCCTGGTATCACCTGATTCAAACTGCGTTTCAGGTGGTCCACATTTCTCGAAAGATTCACGACACCAACTGGCGCGAATACGTCTGGATTCGCGACCGCCGGCAGATGACGGAGCGGCTGATTGACTACCGGCCATTGGTGGTTGTGACCGGCCATTTTGGGAATTTTGAAATGGGGGGATACGTGATGGGGTTGCTGGGAATGCCCAGCTACGCCGTCGCCCGGACGTTGGACAATCCCTATCTGGATCGATTCCTGAACGAATTCCGATCGCTGCGCGGACAACATCTGTTACCCAAGGACGGCAGCGCTCAACAGATTCAACACGTCCTGGACGAAGGAGGCATGTTGGGTGTCTTGGCGGATCAACATGCCGGTACAAAGGGATGTTGGATTGAGTTTCTGGGGCGTCCGGCGGCTTGCCATAAAGCCGTGGCGTTGTTTACGTTAACGGGGATGGCGCCCATGATGGTTAGCTATTGCAAGCAACTTGATGAGCCGCTGCGCTTTGAGATCGGATGTTGCGGAATTGCGGACCCGTTGACGTTGCCTCCTGAGCTGCGCGATGTGACAGCGTTAACACAATGGTATAACGATCGGTTAGCAGAAGCGATTCATGCAGATCCGGCTCAATATTGGTGGGTACATCGACGTTGGAAGGAACGGCCGACTCGAGGCGGGGCGCGCGGACGGGTGGCGGCCTGATCAGGCAATTCGCAGTGCGGCGGAGAGTCCATGAATCTGTCCTTTCGCACTTTTCTCAATACCGATTTGCCTGCTTTGGTAGAAGTCTGGCGCCGCCAAGTCCATTTGCACCGATTGGCGGCTCGAGTCAATCAAGCTACGTTTGAAGAACGCATTCTCAGCAAACCTTACTTCGATCCTGCTGGTTTGATTCTGGCATTTGACAACGAGCGTCCGGTAGGATTCGCCCATACAGGATTCGCGCCGCATCCCAATCAGGATGGGCTGGATCCTTCGACGGGTATCATTTCGATGTTGGCCATCGCGCAATCGCATGTCGAAAATACAGCGGTTGCCGACGAGTTAACCCAACGCGGTATCGAATTTATGAAACAACGCGGCGCGACATCGATCTATTTTGGCGGCCGTTTTCCGGACAACCCATTTTACCTGGGCCTGTACGGCGGCGCATTAGTCCCGGGGATATTGGACGAAGACTCGAATACATTGGGGACCGCAGCGCGCGCCGGTTTCCAACATGACGGCCGCGTGTTGGTGATGCAGAAATCACTCATTGGCTTCCGTCCTCAAGTCAGCCGTCAACAAATGTCGATCGGACGCAAGTATGAGGTCGTGATTGACCATGACCCGCGGATGGCCAATTGGTGGCATGCTTGCCAACTGGGCAATGATCAAATTGTCCACAGTCAGTTGATCGAACAGCGCACGGGTGAACCGGTGGCCAGCGCAATATTTTGGGAGCCGCAGCCCATGGCCAGCAGTTGGGGATTGGCGGTCATGGGGTTGTTTGAGTTTCAAGTTGTGGAAAACCAACGTCGCAGCGGCTTGGGGACGTATTTGCTCTGTGAATCACTTCGCGAGTTTGCCAAGGACAAGCTGACCCACGTCGAAGTTCATGTCTTGGAATCCGACACGCGCGGCGTACAAATGGCAACAAAACTGGGTTTTGAAACCGTGGCCTCCGCGACACAATGGGTCCGCCGCATGTAGGGTAATCATGTGATTTCTCTGCAAGTGATACCATGCACTCATCTAGCTGGCCGATCGCAGAGAACGGTCTTTTTCCAGAGGTTGCAAGTTCGTGGCGCCGTTTTCAATCGCGGTGTGGAAAGGAACAATGCGATCCAAATCGGTCGGTGACTTGCGAAACCAAGAGGCCAAAATTAGCTGCCAGTGGACGTCCAATGATGACTGGGGAAGCTGTGGCGGCTGGTCTTTCAGAGCTGTCAATCGTTTAATCACGTTCAGTTGTTGTTGTGCGGTGCGCGGTTCCACCACGTAGCCAGCGAATCGAGATCGATGAAACAACAACCACAACTGCTTTCGCTTGCCAAACGGAATCGGCAGAATTCCATGAATGGTTTGTTCGGCCTTTCTCAGGCGGGCTAATTGGCGATCCAATCTGGCCAGCGTCTCCAGACGGTCGCGGAGAATCGCCGCCCGCTCGAACTCCCGGCGTGTGGCTGCTTGTTCCATGCGTTGTTTCAGATCGGTGAGGCACGAACGATTGGTCCCTAGCAAAAAGTCAACGGCCCGCTGGAGCCCGGACTGGTATTCCGATTTGTGACACAGGGCGGCACACGGTGCCGGGCAACTTCCCAACTCAAACCGGAGGCACAAAGCGCGGCGTTCGTCGGCAAATAAGCGGCCCTGTTGGCCGAAGTCAAAGCGGATCTGATCCGAGCAATCGCGGAGTCGAAAATAATGGTTGAGGACCGCGACTGCCTGACGCAAGTCTTTCATTCCGGCGATGGGACCGAATGCGCGTTGACAGGAGATGCGGAATTGTTTCGCCGCGAAGGCGTGAGGGGCAGCAGAGTTGCTGATCGCCACAAATCCAGGTTGGCGTCGATGCGGCTGGCCTTGAAAGTTGAAATCTGGGCGAAAACGATGAATCAGTTCTTGTTCACGCAGCAAGGCCAACAATTCGTCGCCGACGGTTTCCCACACCAGACGGCTGGCATGTCGCCGGATGCGTCCCATTTTGGGGTCGGCGGGTTGTTTGGCAAAGTAGGAGACCAGGCGAAACCGCAAGGCTTTGGATTTGCCAATATAGACCAGACGCCCATCGGGGCTAATCCAACCGTACACGCCCGGGGAAGCAGGGCACTCCGACCGGATCGCGCGGCGGGCATCTTCGCTGGCAGACGGCAGAGTTAATTCTCGAAGCTCGCCCCGCAACTCATTGGGGAGCGTTGAAGCTCCAAATTGTTCGAATTCGTGATGGACAGCCAGCGGCGATGTCATGGCTGATCTTGACCTCCGTGCCCCACACTCTCCTTGCGGCACTCGTTATGGTGGAGTAACCGTTTGCGGACCTTGCCGGTGAAAGCATGATTGTAGAACAATTGTCCGCAATTGTTCAACACTGGGCAATGGTGAGTCTAATCAGGGTTTGGAACAATTGCGGACCGTTGTTCTACACCGTCGCGAGCGGTAACTTTGTGGCAATGGTTGCCAAAGTCGGCAACGCGGGAGTGTGGTTGTAACGAAAATGCCAGCAGTGAGGATCTGGAACCTCCGGCAACCAGAAAAAAATGTGGAAATTCGGTTGACAATCCAATTCAACTGGTGGCCAACCGCTCAATGGTCGATAAATAGAGTGGCTACCCTTACCGGGAGGACGGGACACGGATCGTCTCGTTTCAGGATAGAAGTCACATCATGGCGATGGAGCGGCGTGATGTGACTTTTCGTTTTAACGTTCGCGAATTCGCCGGATGACGCCCACGACGACCCCACGGACGTTGGCGTCGGTGACGTAAATCGGTTTCATTTTTCGGTTTGCCGGCTGCAAGCGAATCCGTTTCTTTTCCGGGAACCAGTACTTTAATGTGGCTTCGTTATCGTCGGTCTCCACGACGGCAATGCTTCCAGGTCGAGCGGTCGATTGAGGATTGACCACGACATAATCCCCATCGTGAATGTCAGCATCCACCATCGAGTCGCCGCGCACTTCCAAGAGATAATGTCCCTGCCCGCGAAACAAGTCGTTCCAATCCAGATGATCGCGTTGCCCCACGGCTTCCGTCAGTCCCCCCGCAGCAATCCGGCCTGCCAGGGGTAAACCTCGCGGTGCGCCTCCAGACGATGATTTGCGAGGTGCGGACGCACTGCAAATCGTCCGCGATCGAAACGGATCGCGAGTGATCAGCCGGGCCCGCTCCAAAGCCCGCAAGTGCCCCACGACACCGTTGGGAGACCCGATGCCTAACTCCTGGCCGATTTCACGGATGGAAGGGTTGTAGCCCAACTGCCGCGTGAGGCGCTGGATCGTGTGCAACACTTCTCGTTGGCGGGGCGTTATCGACGCTTCACTCTTCATCTATCCGCTCCAATTCAAGAACTAACGTATTGATCCGGCGCACCACTGCGGGCCAGTCCTGGAAACAACGCTTCTCCACGGAAATCCATTTTATCCAGTTCACAATGGCCAGTGCCACCCCGCATGCATGCAACCAACGGCCCCAGACGTCCGCGTGGTTGGGCAACTCGCGAAATCTTGAGTAAACCTGCAACGCCGCGTTCCAAGGAGGCTCCCCATCCATTTTCAAACTCCCTACCAGCCGCGCCACATCCAACAACGGCGTATCGACCCGCATCGCGTGAAAATCAATCAACCCCGAGACCGACTCTCCATCAAACAACACGTGGTCATGCCACAAGTCTCGAACAACCGGTTGTAAACAGAAATCGGCGCTCGCGTCTGTAGGTGCTGTGAATATCAAACGGTCGATGAAGGTCGGCAAACGACCCAGAGCGCGTTGAAACCAGGATCCCAAGTCTGGGTGCGCCAGGGACGGCGGTGGTACCACTAATTGCATCTTCGGAACCAGCATTGCGACGATGTTCAACTCCCTCAAACGCTCGGCAATTCCAGGTGATGGAGCCCAGTGCCGACTGTATTCCGCAGTCAAGTTGTGGAAGTGGGCCACTTGCCGCATCATATCGTGAAGCCTGGCAGTGGACGGTCGCTGATTGAAGTCGGCCGCACCAGGCATCCACCTTGTCAGTTCCCAGTTCCCATCGGCGGTGGCGACCGTGCTATTTCCAAGCTTATCCAACCATGG
>DAOLCX010000266.1:0-4891 GCA_035327685.1 Pirellulaceae bacterium
GTAGATGGCTTCCGTGGACGTCAAATAAATCCGACCGCGGTAAGCGATGGGTGACGAGAGGATCTCCTCATTGTTGATCCGCGTCCGGCTCAGTTCTTTCAACCCTTCCGCCGTCGGTTGAAAGACCCAGAAGTTGCCAGTCGCTTCGGCGCAATAGATTTTTCCGTCAGCATATAACAGCGAGCCAAACATAATGCGGCCCACTTTTTTCTGTTCGATGACGGTCCCTGTTTCCGGGTCCATCACCAGCAGGGTCCCGCCGTCTTCGACGGCATACAGCTTGCCATCGACCAGCAGCGGCGCGCTGCGTCCCACCGTTTTGGCCATGTTCTTCCACAGAACTTGCGATTCGGCAATGTCGCCGCGCGACCGGCCATCCACGGCAAACATCGCCCCTAGCACGGTGGTGTCCGACAAGTTCTTCTCGGCGTGACCGCAATAGACACGATCACCATCGATGACCGGTGTGGTGTTGAAGCCGCGCAGCGATACGTGGTATTGCCAAATCACTTTGCCCGTTCGAGGCTGGATGGCATACAGCGAACCGTCGGCCGCTCCCACCACCATCGCCGCTTCGCCGTTGAATACTGTGAAAATGGGTGTGCTATAAGTGGTGTCTTCCGGGCGCAATCGTGTACTCATGAACCACACGGGCTCGCCGGTCAACTTGTCAAACGCCACAAACCGATGAGCCGGTACGGCGTGTTCGCCCCATTGAGTCATCACGCCGCTGACAATCAGCAAGTCTTCAAATACGACGGGAAAATTCGTGCGCCCGCCGTATGTGCTCAACATGCCGGATTGTTCGTTTAACGGGCGCTCCCACAAGGTCTCGCCCGTTTCGCCATGCAAACATTGCAACAAGCAACCCAAACCCAGAACATAAACATGGCCGGTTTCTGGATCGCCCACAACCGATGCCCATCCGACCCGCTCGGCCGGTGCGTCCGACAAGAAAATGTTGTGAACGCTTTCCCAAACCAGTTCCCCAGTGGCTGCATCCAGACAGACGGTCCGCTCGCCTTCCTGAGTCGTTTCCGAAAACGCTCGGGCCACGAAATAGATGCGACCGTTCATCCCGATCGGCGTGCAACGGGTCTCATAACCGGCATGTCGCCACACCAGATTCTCGCCGCGCGGGGACCAACGGTCCGGCAGGTTCTTCTCGCGCGAAATTCCGTTCTGTTCGGGGCCGCGCCAATTCGCCCAATCGACGGGCTCATCCGCTGCGGATCGAGAGGACCCTCCAATCCAGAGCGCCAATCCGAGAATTCCTACCAGAAAGGCGCGGGCAGTTTCCGCCCTAAACGTGTGAATTAACATGTTTGTCAGGTCCCTTTTCCGCCAGAATCATGATCGGGGTGAGATCGCCTGCGTACGACCTCTTGCGGTCAAAGCCGCAGAATCTGCCCGTCCCCCCTCCCCACACTGCCGATAATTATCCCATAACTAAGAATTACGTTCCAGGTCCCTTGTCAGTTTGGACGTATGAGCTTCAACAAGACGTTTTCGCATCTCATTTTGCTTCTCGCGCTGGCCGCATTCGGCGCGGGCCTGATTTATTTCCCCAGTTGGATTATCGAGCAATATCATCGAATTTCCTCCGTGGGTGCGGTTTGGGGCGCGCTGTACCTGATCGTAGTCGGTGTGGGAACACTGCTGCTCGTCGGGAGCGCGCTGTGGATCGTCTGGAAACTGTGGGGCAACACCATCGCCAAACGCCTCCGTTCCGACCGACGAAACCGCAATCCCAGCCAGATGTCAAACCAACAGAAATCGAGCGAGATCGACGAAAACCTGGCCTTGATGGAATCGTTGAAAACCGACAATGCCGATGCGGCATTGCGGACCGAGATCGACCCGCTCGTGCGTGAGATGGTGGAGAAGCGCCAATCGCAAACTCTTGAAATCGTGGCCTTCGGAACGATTAGCAGCGGCAAGTCCTCTGTGTTGAACCTCCTGGCAGGACGGGAAGTGTTTGCGACGGACGTGCGCGGTGGGACGACGACGGCACGACACCAAATCGAGTGGCCGGGTATGGATCGCGTCGTGCTGGTGGACACGCCGGGCTTGGGAGAAATTGATGGCGAGCAACATGTGTGGATCGCAGCCGATTCTGCCAAAGATGCCGATTTGGTACTGCTGGTCGTCGATGGCCCTCTGCGCGAAAGCGAACATCAACTCCTGCAAAAACTGGCCAGTATGGAAAAACGGATCGTGGTCTGCTTGAACAAATCGGATTGGTACCAATCAGAAGACCGCCAAAAGCTAGTCGGACAGATTCAACAACAGACACGCGACTGGGTGGAACCGAGCGAAATTGTGTCGGTGCAATCTCAAACGGGGCAACGCATCCGCCGCCGGGTCTTGGCCGCGGGGGATGAGGTTGAGGAGTCGGTGGCTGTCGAGCCCGATATTGAACCGTTGGCCGAGTGCCTGTTGCGTGTTTTGTCGCGCGAAGGGAAAGAATTGTTGTTGGCGAATGTGTTGCTGCAATCCCGCGGGCTACTGCAAAAAGCTAAGGATCGAGTGCAAGAGTCGATTGACGAGCGCGCGCGGCGGATTGTCGACAAGTATATGTGGACGTCGGCTGGCGTGGCGGCAGTCAATCCTTTCCCAATCGTTGATTTGATCGCCGGTGTCGGAATCTCGACCAAAATGGTATTGGACTTGGCGGAAGTCTATCAACAACGAGTTGATTTGGAGACTGCCTCCAAATGGATCGGGCAGATGGGCAAGGTCTTGATCGGTGTGGTAGGTTATACCGGTGCGTCAGTCGCCGTGGCTGCCGTCGTGGCGTCGCTGCTCAAAGTCGCGCCGGTATTCGGCACATTGGCCGGAAATGCTTTGCAAGGGACGGTGCAAGCCTTGTTGACGAAATGGGTCGGCGCGGTGTTTGTCGAGTATTTTCGCAATCAGATGCAGACGCCTGAAGGTGGATTGGCCGGTTTGGCCCGGCGCGAATGGGATAAACTGACAACCTTGTCCGAACTCCGCAAGTTAATCCAAACGGCCCGCGAGAGATTCTCCTCATGACGGATTCAGTACCTTCCGAATCGCCAGCGTCTCATGAGGACGTTCCGTTTGACGAAGCCGTCCGGGCGATTCATCAAACGCTCGATAAGATTCGCGGGTGCTCGGCGGCTGAGCGCGAAGCACTAGCCACCGATCTTCGACAACTGGAGGACATGCACCGCAAAATCACGCAAGGACGCGTGGAAATCGTGGTCTTCGGCGAAATCAGCACGGGCAAGTCGGCCCTGATCAACGCGCTGATCGGCCGCGAAGTCGCTTCGGTGGATGTGCAAGGCGGTTGGACGAAACAGGTGTGGGGGACCACTTGGGAAGGGTCCGGACACCGCATCCGCGGACTCGACCAATCCGAAGTGCTGCTGGTCGATACACCGGGTATCAACGAAGTCGGCGGGGCCGATCGGAAAGAATTGGCGGAAGTCACGGCGCGCCAGGCCGATTTGATTTTGTTTGTCGTCGATTCTGACATCAATGATGTGGAATTCGCGTCGCTGCTGGAATTGGCGGCGGTTAACAAGCCGATCATTCTGATTCTCAATAAACGGGATCTGTATTCCGAACAGGACCTCCAAGCGCTCATCGAGCGACTGCGCCAACGCGTGGAAGGTTTGATTCCACCACAACACCTGGTGACGACCTCGGCGCATCCGCGGCCAATCGAGTACATCCTGGAACTTCCCAACGGCAGAACCGAAACGCAGTGGCGGCGACCTGAACCGGATGTCGGGGAATTGAAAGGCTTGATCCTGGATGTCTTGGAACATGAAGGCCTGCAATTGATCGTACTTAACGCCGCCTTGTACGCTGCCGACAAAAGCGACCGCGTCGCTTCCGTGCGTGTGCAACTCCGCAAGCGACTGGCGGATCGCGTGATTGCCGGCATGGCGTTGACCAAGGCCATTGCCGTCTCGGCCAACCCCGTCGCGTTGTTTGATGTCCTGGGCGGGATGGCGATTGACGCGACGATGATCGTCACTCTGTCTAAGGTCTATGGCCTGAATTTTTCATTGGCACAGTCACGCCAATTGGCCAAAGCGATCGCCAGCGCGGCGGGAGTGTTTGCCTTGGGCGAGTTGACCAGTTGGGGGGCCAGTCTGTTCAAGGCCGTAACGCTGTCGTTTGGAACAGTTCTGACCCTCTTGCCTCAAGGGGCGGCTGCCGGTTTCAGCTCCTATATTATTGGCCGCGCCGCTCAACATTATTTCGAGCACGGCGGCTCGTGGGGAATGTCCAACGCCAAGTCGGTGGTCAAACAAATCCTGGCGGAAACCGATAAGAACTCAGTGATCAGCCATTTGAAAGACGAACTGCGACGGAAATTGAGTTTCAATCGCCATGCTAGCCGATAAAAATTGCCCTTTGATGCTCCGCCGATTTTTGGAATGATAGCAACATGATTCAGCAATCGACAACTTCCATTGTTAACGCTATGCCGCATCCCTACGCCAGTGCTGCCGCAGAAGATGAACGCCTGTTCCTGGAGGGCCCCAATTCGCGTTGGACAGAGTTTCGTCGCGCCATGCGGATTTTTTGGGAAGTGATCAATGGCTTCCGCAAACTTCATTTCGTCGGGCCTTGCGTGACCGTGTTTGGCTCGGCCAGGTACGAGGAGGATCACCCTTATTATCAACTCGGACGGGCGGTCGGGGCCGCATTGGCACAGGCAGGTTTTGCCGTGATGACGGGGGGCGGACCGGGTGCGATGGAAGCCGCCAATCGCGGAGCACGGGAAGCCGGCGGTCGCAGTATTGGATGCAACATTGTGCTCCCCAAAGAACAGCAGCCCAATCCGTACCTCGACACTTTTGTCGAGTTCAAATACTTTTTTGTCCGCAAATTGATGTTGGCCAAATACTCG
>DAOLCX010000267.1:0-4888 GCA_035327685.1 Pirellulaceae bacterium
GGCCTTCTCTTTGTGTGGATTCCCAAGGCAGCCATTTTACCGATTCTGATTTTTATTGGGCTGGAAATTGCCGCGCAAAGTTATCACGCCACGCCTCGACGTCATTACGCAGCCCTGGCCGTCGCATGCCTCCCCGCGCTGGCTAAATTGATCATGATCTACATGGAGCAGGTGCAGGGGTTTCTGCGCGTTGACCAGATGGATGAATCGACATTGGCAGCGTTCCAGCGGATGCAATTCGTATTGTTGTATTTGCACGTGTTGGCAGGAGGGTTTATCGTTTCCAGTTTGCTGTGGAGTTCCATGTTGGCCGAAATCATTGACAGACGTTTTTTGCGAGCCACAATTTACGTTGGCGTGGCCGCGTTGTTGACCTTTTTTGGAGTGATTCACTCCCCGTTGGCTGGTGACAGGATGTTTTGGATCGGCCAAATTGAAGGGGCCGCCGAACTGCGAATCGTTGTGGAGCTGGTGGTATGCTATGCCATCATGGGTGGACTGTTGTTGGTCATTGCCAGGTTCACACGTGATGTCAATCGACCGATCCACACCGACGAAGAGTTTGATAGTTTAGGTTCTGCGTCATGATGCAGCGGATACTGGAACCGGAAAGCATGGATTCGGTGGAAGAGGCGGTTGAATACGACCGCATGGATCACCAGGTGGTCAATGAGCAATTCGTCACCGATTTTCTGGCCACGGGTTTTGCGGGTGGGGATGTATTGGACGTCGGGGCAGGACCGGCCATGATCCCTATTGAACTTTGTCATCGTCAAACCGACTGTCGAGTCTTGGCCATCGATTCGTCGGCCAGTATGTTGGATCGAGCCCGGTTTCGAGTGGAGGCTGCGGGGCTCTCGCAACGCATCCAATTAGCCCAAGTCGATGCCAAACAGATGCCGTTTCAGGCCGCCCAGTTTGATGCCGTGATGTCCAACAGCATCATGCATCATATCCCGGATCCCAGGGAAGTCGCGCACGAGATATTGCGGGTCTGCAAGCCGAGCGGCGTGATTTTTGTCCGCGATTTGATGCGCCCCCAGGATGATGAACAGTTGCAAAATCTGGTTCAGCAATACACGGGGAAAGAATCTCCACGGGCTCAACAACTTTTCGCCGATTCGTTGCGGGCCGCCTTGAACTTGAACGAAATGCGAGCCCTGGTCGCTGAACTTGGCTATGCCCCTGAACATGTCCGGGCGACATCGGACCGCCATTGGACCTGGTCGTCGCGATGTTGAATTGGCTTGCCCAATATGCGATAGTAGATTCGGGTTTGGCGAAGGATCGGTTGCCCATAGGTTAGCCAGACCAGAAAAAGTTCATGGACGAAGGAACCGGCAAACTCAAGTGCGCGAGGTGTGCAATGGATGCATGGCGTGGATATTCGATGGCCATCACAGCGATGATGGCTTTACTGACTGGCGTGGTGGCGCGAGGGCAAGACACGCCGCGCGCGACGGTTGATTTTGCGATCGACATCAAACCCATTTTTGAAATCCACTGTGTCCACTGTCATGGCCCAAACAAGGCAGAGGGGTTTCGCATCGACGATCGCGATAAGACCCTGGGTTATCTCGAACCTGGCGACCCGCAAAGCAGCACGTTGTACGAGTTCTTGATTTCTGATGACCCCGACGAATTGATGCCTCCGCCAGGCGATCACAATCCGTTGACTCGGGAGCAGATTCGCACCATCCGCAACTGGATCCGCCAAGGGGCTGAGTGGCCCGAGGACGTCGAGATTGTCGATCCGGCTGACGCTTTGAAGCCAATCGTCGTTGACCATGGGTCATTGGTGTATCGTCTGTGGTTAGCCATCGGGGCCTTTCACCCCGCCGCCGCACATTTGCCGATCGGATTGTTGATGGGAGCTGGCCTGTTTGCCTTGATCGGTTTGCGAGGCAATTTCGTGATGGGTGATTGCGCTTACTATTGCTTGTGGTTGGGAGCGATCACGGGTGTGTTGGCCAGCGTGGTGGGGTGGTCGTATGCGATCAGCTCGGGATATGGTGGTGATCCCAGCGATGTATTCGATGTGAACAAGTCCATTTTTTGGCATCGGCTTAGTGGGCTAGTCGTTTCACTGCTGGCGTTGTTGTTGGCGTTCTTTGCCGCGGCCTCCCGAGCCCGCGATCCCGACAATGGATTGCTGTGGAAGCTGGGAACACTGTTGATTGCCTGTGCCATTGGCTTTGTGGGCTATACGGGTGGCAAGCTGCAATACGGCACCAAACACTATCAACAGCTCAACAAGATCATCGATGAATGGACCGGATGGAATTGGTCTGTGAACGAAGCGCGTCCAGAGAAACCGGCGGATAGCGATAACACAGATGTCGGCAATGTGTCGTCAGAAAAGAACTGATCAGTTTCCACAGGCCCTGGGAGTCTTTTTCAGGTTATGGGTATGACCGAGGGTTTTCAACGACCTGAAAAAGACTGCCGATCCCCTCAAGCAACAAGTCGATTGGGGATGAGTGCTTATTCACGCAGCAGCCGATCCGCAATGTCACCCGGGTCATCTTGCGGCTGAGCGATATCGATAATCTGGCACTCAGACAGGCCCCGAAACCACGTTTCTTGATGACGGGCAAAACGTCGCGTGCGAATTAAAATCTGCTCTTGAACAGCTTTCAAATCACCGCCCTGGCACAGGTATTCGAGGACTTCCCGATAACCGACGGCCTGACTGGCCGTGCGACTCAACGACCGACTTGAGTCCAACAGGCGACGGACTTCATTGACAAAGCCCAAGTCAAACATACGCTGCACCCGTGCGGCGATCCGTTCGTGCAACTCTTGGCGCGGTCGCCTGAGTGTGAATACATGACATTCTTGTGGCGCATGGGCGTGATCGAACTCCATTTGCCAGTGGCTGATCGGGCGGCCGGTCAAATGGTAAACCTCCAGGGCCCGAATGATGCGCCGTCGATCATTCACGTGTAGTCTGTGCGCCGCCAGCGGATCGATCGAAGCCAATCGGCGATGTAAGGACTCCGGCCCGACCTGATTGGCTTCTTCTTCCACAGCGAGACGAAATTCCCAGTCAGCTGGAGGCCCGCGAAAAATTCCTCGCAGCATGGCTTTCAAATAAAGAGCTGAACCGCCCACAAATAATGCTCGTTTGCCGCGCTGCTGAATCTCCCGAATCGTCTGCAGTGCCAACTCGCGATACCGTGAAACACTAAATGTCTCATGTGGTTCACACAAATCGATCAAATGATGGGGAACGACTTGTTGCTCAGCGCGCGTGGGCTTCGCAGTCCCCAAATCCATCCCCCGATAAATGGACATCGAATCCAGAGAGATGATCTCGGCGTCCAAACGCTGAGCCAATTCCAAGCTCACCGCCGATTTGCCGACGGCGGTGGCTCCCGTCAAATACCAGGCGGACAGGGCCAACGAAATCGAAGGGCAATCTCCGCGGCTTTCATTCGTCGTCGTCGCCATCGTCAACCGATTTGTCGTCATCGCCGAGTAGGTCCAAGTCATCCAACATAGAACTGCGATTCGGGCGGGTTTCAACTGCTTGTTTTAACGCCAAGATTTCCTGATTGATCTGATCTTGCCTGGTCGATTTCCCAATGGCCGCCTGAAAGCGGGTGATCCCATGCAGGACTTCGTTGACGGAGTAACTGACCCGAGTCTTGTCGCCGGCCTTCTCGATGCGAACGACCAAAGTCACCAGTGCTGCGGGTGTATTACTGCGGATCACTACCATCTCTTGATCATCAAACCGGATAATGGTTTCTTCTGCCTCAAACGAGCTATCGGCCCGTTCAATCTTGGACAAAAACACCGATTCCAACTGAATCGGCGGGTCCGTTTGGAGCTTTGATTCCCGCAAGCCGTCAACCCATTTCTTCCGGAGCGCCGGTTCATACAAGAATGGGAACACATCGGCTGGCTGCGAGTCAATCAATACCTCCGCCACGTAGTCACGCGGCTTGCCGCCCACTAACCACAGCGAACCCAGGACGAACACGACCGCGATAAATGCGAACAACAGAAACTTCGAGAGTCCCGTCACACGTACCTCACAGCAAATGAATATGTAGAAAATTTAATAGGAATCGTCCACGTCAGGCGGTCCACCCACAACCGGCGTTCCAAGCTTCCAAGGTCCTTGCGGCCTGAACTTTCCACTCACTATCGTACTGACTGGTAGTCACTTGGCAACCACACGCCCGCTGAACCTTTACGTGCCATCATCTGTCAGATTCACCAGTTTGAGTTTGACTCTCGCTGGCCATAGTCGTGGCAATCAAGGTTGCTTTTTCGCCCAATCGCGAACATACTTGTGACAGTGGTTGCTGCGATTTGACGGGAAATAGGCGAGGAACCACTCGACATCCTTGGCGAGTTTGCCAGTTTTTGTCGGCGTTCGACAGTGGCAATCCGGGGGATTCATGACGCTGGGAGCGGCATCGTGGGGAAAGTATTGCGACGTCCGACATTGGTGCTTAATCGCAGTTGGCAAGCTGTCAACGTGGCGACAGTGTCGCGCGCCATCACGCTGGTTTGGAACGAACATGCGCGAATTGTCGAACCGACTGATTTTCAACTGTACGATTGGAACGATTGGGCCAAGTTGCGTCCGCAAGACGACGAACTGTACGTCCAAGCCGTGTCGCAGCGGTTTCGCGTCCCGGAGGTCATCGTGCTGCTCAAGTTTGACCGATTGCCCAACGCTCGCGTCGCTTTCAACCGGCGCAACCTGTTCCGTCGCGATCGGTTTACGTGCCAATACTGCGGTTCGCAGCCGAGCCACGACGCATTGACCATCGATCACGTGGTGCCGCGGTCGCACGGAGGCAAGTCGTCATGGGCAAATTGCGTACTGGCGTGCACCGACTGCAATCATCGCAAGGCGAACCGCACTCCG
>DAOLCX010000268.1:0-4882 GCA_035327685.1 Pirellulaceae bacterium
TCAATACGACTGGGTTCAAACGCAGCAATGTCGAATTTGCCGATTTGCTTTACGATGTCTCAAAACGCCCAGGTGCCCCCACGTCGGAAGGTCAGACGTCTCCGATTGGGTTGCAGGTTGGTAACGGGGTGCGGGCGGTCGGCACCAGTACACTCTGGAAACAGGGTAATCTGGTACAAACCGGAGAACAGACTCACATGGCCATTGAAGGCGATGGCTTTTTTAAAGTGATCATGCCCGATGGTTCCTTCGCATACACACGTGATGGTTCGTTTCACAAGGATGCCAACGGACTACTGGTCAACGGCGATGGGCGGCCATTGGAACCCGCCATCACCATTCCCCAAGACGCTCAGCGCATCTCGATCTCGCAAACAGGGGAAGTCGAAGTCTTGCAAAACGGTCAGCCTTCCATAGTCGGCACGATCCAATTGGTCAGGTTTTTCAATCCCGCCGGCATGGAACAAATGGGCGGTAACCTCTATCGCGATACCTTGGCCTCAGGCCAGGAAATCGTCGGCTTGGGGGGCCAATTAGGATTTGGCATGATTCGCCAGGGTTTTCTCGAAGGTTCGAATGTTGAAGTCGTTGCTGAAATGGTCAATCTGATCACAGCCCAGCGCGCTTATGAAATCAACTCGCGGGCCATTCGAGCCGGTGATGAGATGTTGGCCAATACGAGCCAACTCCTCCGTTAATGGGCAAACAAGGTTTTACCCCTGTCCGTTTGAATCCAAGAGCACACCGATTTATGTGGTTCGCCATCATTCCGCACCGATTCAGATTGTTGCCTGTCGCCCTGTGTGTAGGACTCGCGGCATTGGTACTGCTCGATTCTGCCACCTGGGGGCAAATCGTGGAGATTCGCCTGCGAGCCTCACAGCTCATGACATCACAACAAACCGTACGGATCGCGGACGTGGCCGAATTGACCGGCGGGCCATCGTCTCTGCGCCAGAAAATCGGCGCTTTGGATTTGGACGAGTTTAATGAAAACCACCATCGATTGGAAATCACTTCCGAACGAATTCGCTTCCGAATTCGATTAGCCGGCATCGACGACGGTCATTTTTCAGTTGTGCCAGGCGAACGCATTCAAGTCGGATTCGGGACGCCGTTGACAGCCAACCGGGTGATCGAACTGGCCCTCTGCCGACAAGTGGCAGATGCCTACAACATTCCGGAGAGTTCCGTTGAAGTGCAACTTGTCTCCTCGCTGGACACCATGGTTGAACGGGCTGGGCTGGACCTCGGTTCGATGCGGATCTCAGTCCACCTGCCGGCGGAACTTCCCATCGGTCAGCGAAGTATGGAACTCCTTGCCTCCGATTCGTCCGGATTGACGGTATCCCTGCCCGCCACTTTGAAATTCATTGTGTTTCGCGACCTGGTGATGGCCAAAGAAAACGTCTCGCGCGGCGAGTTGCTAGATGATTCTAAAATCGAGCGGGTGCGCCGCCCCATCGATAACCCGCAGGTTCGTTTTGCGTCGTATGAACAAGTGATCGGCAGCGTGGCACAAAGCGATATCCAACAGTTTTCCCTGCTGAAATCGCACACCATCAAGCCGGCGGAACAAGCCGCCAGCAATGTTGAAATTCGCCGAAATATGCCCATGAATATTGTGGTCCGACAAGGTGGCGTAATGGTCACCATGCGGAACGCCCGCGCTCGGCAGAATGGCCGCGTGGGAGACACCATCGAGTTTATTAACCCCAATACTCAGCGCATTATCCGAGCCAAAATCGTGGATTCGACTACCGCTATTATCGAGATGTAAACCAATGACAATGCCCAGTAAATGGTGTCTGGTTTTGATGTGGGTGGCTGGTATGGGTACCTGTGCATCGACATTCGCGCAAACTTCATCATTGTGGTCGCGGAGAGACCCAGCGTTTGTCAACCCGTATGCCGATGTGAAAGCCCGTCGGCCGGGTGATTTACTGGTAATCCGCATCAATGAACGGTCGGATGTCGATAACCGCGACCAGCGCTTGATGCAGAAGCAAAGTAAATCCAGCTCGGATGCCTCGGTAAGTGCTGGGTTCAATGGGTTCATCGGGAACAGTAATGGCGCGTTGAACCTCGACCAGGAAACGGGGGCCTCACGCAACTTTAACGGCAATTCACAATTTCGATCCGAACGGGCGTTTATCGACCAGTTTACTGTCACGGTCATCGACATCACGCCTAATGGCAACCTGCTCGTCAGCGGTACGCGACATGTGGCTTTAGAGGGTGACGAACGGACCTTGGTACTGACCGGCGTCGTACGGGCATCGGACATTCTGCCTGACAACTCGATTTCGTCTGCTAGAGTTGCTGATTTGGACATCCGCTACGAATCGACCGGCCCTCAAGGCGCCGAACAGAAATTTATCAACCAGGGCTGGATGGGAAAAGTGTTCAACCGCGTGTGGCCCCACTGATTGATGACTCATGGCAGAATCGAAAATGTTCCAGAAGATTGGGCGTATGAGTTCGAACTCAGCATTTTTCCATTTCGCGTTCATCTTCCTCGCGGTGTGGTTCGCGTTGTGTTCGACGATCGCGTTACCTTCCTGGTGTTGGGGACAACCAGTCCGCACCACCTTGTTCGATGAGCAGGTCCAACACGCATTCCAAGATGCTCCAGCGGGTGCTGAACGTTTTCCCCAGGGAGTGGTCCCTCCAGGCGCCGGGATATTGCCTCCACCCACGGCACAATCCACTCGTCAACAACCTGAAGAAATCCCGGCCGCACTTCCCCCCGCATCGACATTCCTGGTGCGGATTAAAGATATCACGACTATCGAAGGCCACCGAACCAACCGAGTCGAGGGTTTTGGATTGGTCACTGGACTCAAGGGAACGGGTGGTCGTGGAGCCTTTACACAACAGATAGCCCAAACCATGTTGCAGAATCATGGCATCTTGATCAACCAGATGCCGACCAAGAGCATTTCCGTAGTCACCGTTTCGGCTGAAATTCCGCCGTTTTATAAGCCGGGCGAATCCCTGGTGGCGACAGTTTCTGTCTTGGATGACGCCACCAGTTTGTATGGGGGGCAACTATTGCGAACTCCGTTGATGGCAATCGATGGCCAAGTCTATGCGTTGGCTGGCGGCCCCCTGGAGATTGGCGGTTTTTCCGTCAGTGGCGACGCCGGGTCGATCCGCAAAAACCACGATACGGTGGGCAAAGTACAGGCTCAAATGGAAGTGGAAATCTGCAATGGACCGGCGTTCAAGGATGCGATGTTCCGCTTGCTACTTCGCAACAAGGACTACACAACTGCATACCGAATCGCGACCGAAATCAACAGGTATTTTCCAAACGCAGCCCAGGCTAACGATGCCGGTTCCGTCGATGTTCTGATCCCAAGGGCCTTTATCCAATCACCTCTCGATTTTGTGGTGATGATCAACAACCTGCGAGTGGAACCCGACATGCCAGCTCGAGTGGTGATCAACGAAAAAACCGGAACCATTGTCATGGGAAAAAACGTAAAAATCTCCGGCTTGGTGTTCGCGAAGGACAATCTCGTGATTACGACCACGGAATCGCCACTGGTGTCACAACCCTCACCTTTTTCCTACGGAGACACGGTTACGGTTCCTCGCACACAGATTCAAGCCATCGAGCAAGGTGGGCTCTATCATACATTGCCAGCCAACGCGACGGTGGGAGATTTGGCAAACGCGCTCAACCTGTTAGGGGTCACCCCCCAAGATATGATCAGCATTTTCTTGGCGATTCACTCGGAAGGCTCCTTGCAGGCAACATTGGTCATCGAATGAGCACTCGCCAAAGCTTGTAACCGATTTCACGTTTCCTTGTCCGCATCAGGAGCGCACGACAAATAACTTCAAAAGTTGGGTGGCACTGACAGAGATTCGGCGCCTCAGGAACGACCGCGTTTCTGACGCTGCCAGGCCGAATTTCAGCCAGTGTGAAGTGCCGATTTGCGAAAATTACATGTCTCGCGATGCTTAACCGAAAGGTCAACTGATGATGAATCTAAACGTTCACAGCTTGCCGGCGGCATCCTATTTCCTGCCATTGCCCGCAGATCCCACGTCTTTCGAACCTCAGTTTCTCAGCCACTCCAGTTCCGAATTGGAAAAAGTGGGCATAGATTTCGAGGCGTTGTTTTACTCGCTAATTCTCAAGGAAATGCGAAACTCGATCGGCGGTGATGAGCAAGGAGGCTTGTTCCCAGGTGAAAACACCGATTCCTTGGGCGGCATGTTTGACATGTTTCTCGGCCAACATTTGGCCTCCAGTGGGCAACTGGGCATTAGTCGCATGATTGCCGCATACTTGGCGAACCAACAACGGGACCGGGACGATTCCACCCTCAATTTGGGACGGTGAAACGAACAAATTGGCAACAAACAAACGCGAGATACCCGCCCGAATCGCAAGCAAGAGAATGCCATCGCTCACTTGCTCGAGCGGCATCCTTGGATTTCTGGTTCAGGGATTGCCCTTGTTTTGCCAGCACCTTGGTTGCGGGTAGTGAAATGTGCTCACCAGTGCTGGAACAATCCCTATAACCGGTTGGGGACTCACAAGTTGCCACATCCGTACTCGATATAGACTATGTTGGAATCTCTTTGGTTTCCGGACCCTGAACGCGCAAGGAAGCGCCGATGACGACTCATTCTCTTGAACTTTCGCCAAGCCTGGACCCGGCCAACTTGGCTGCCGATCCTTGGCTGGCCGCCGCCATGCTTGTGGCGCGGCAATTGGAGCGTGAATCCCGCTATCTGGATGCCGTGTTGGACTTCACGGCCATGATGAATGACAGCCTGCTCCAACGACGAGCTATTGGTTTGCGTCAAGCCACGCTTGATGAATCGAACGCCACGGATGGCACTTGGTCGCAGCCTCCACACG
>DAOLCX010000269.1:0-4873 GCA_035327685.1 Pirellulaceae bacterium
CCTCCAGCCCGAGGGTTGTTTTCTAAAGACGATTCGAAGGTTTGAAGCCTTTGCCCGCTGGAAAGACATTTCCTGCCCCTCGCTGTCATCAAGTTTTTTAGCCCGGTCGATCGACTCGGTGATGTGGCATCATGGGCTACTCTTATCGGGTTCGTTCCAGTTACATTCCACAGTCTATTGCAGTTACTGGGTCTTATTCGAACCTGTGCAAATTAGGCGTCACATGAACCGAGATTCGAGCGCTCACCTGCGCTGGGGCAAACCATGGTTGTTGGCTGCTGGCGTTTACAACCTGCTTTGGGGTGGCAGTGTGATTCTCTTCCCCAGCTATTACTTCAGCTTGGTGGGAATGGAGCCGCTCAATCATTTGTCGATTTGGCAGAGTTTGGGGATGGTGATCGGACTGTATGGTTTCGGCTACTTGCTGGCCGCGCAAGACTACCGCCGACATTGGCCGATCGTGCTGGTCGGACTGTTGGGCAAGATCGCAGGTCCGATTGGTTTTGTGTGGTCTGCTTGGCGCGGCGATTTAACTTGGGCTTTCGGCGCAATGATTGTGACGAATGACATCATCTGGTGGGCGCCGTTTGCCATGTTATTGTGGGACACGGCCAGGTTTTCTGGAGAATATGGCCGGCAGCGTGGTTTGGCCGATGGTGAAAGCCGGGATGCTGTACTGAAGTTGGCCGTCGATCAGAATCACCGCAACTTGTGGGACCTTAGTCATCAGCGCCCTACTTTCGTGCTGCTCTTGCGGCATGCTGGGTGCACGTTCTGCAAGGAAGCCTTGGCCGATTTGAGCGCCAAACGGCAGGAGATCGAGTCCGCGGGTTTCGGTATTGCCGTGGTCACCATGAGTCACCCGGAAACGATGGCCGATTTGGCCAAGACCTTCAAGCTGGAAACGGCCAGTTGGTTCTCCGATCGCTCATGCTTGCTGTATCGGGCCTTTGAACTGCAGCGCGGAACGTTTTGGCAGCTCTTTGGTCCCCATGTTTGGAAGCGGGCTATCCCGGCCATTTTGCGCGGCCATTTCGTGGGGCGCATTGACGGTGATGGTTTTCAAATGCCCGGCGCGTTCTTGATTCACCGTGGCGAGATTCAAAAAGCATTTCGTCACCAACATGCCGCCCAGCGCCTCCCCGTGGCCGAGTTTGTTTTGGATCAGACTCAGTGATTACGAGATTAGCCAACGCGACTCGTGTTAAATCGATGCTGGCACTCTTTTCAATCGGTTGTCAGTTCCCCTCGGCCACGTCTTCGCGAATGGTGTGCAATGCAGCTTGGACAAACACGAACATCTGGCTGCCTGAGGCATCACTACCCGGCGCCGCCATCCCGCCGGCCAAGACGACCCGTTGAATCGGGCAGCGCAGCGACGTGCTCAAGCGATACGTGTTAAACTTGGAGTTATCCATCTCGATACCCACGATCTGCCCGTCGTGTAGCTGCACGCGCGTTTCGACGCGCGGAGTATTCGCTTCAGACGATTGGCGGGCACTGACTTGCGTCCGGAAATCGACGGTCACGAAGTTCCCGCCGCGAGTGGCAAGCGGGGTCAGTTCGGCCACTACCCCCTCAAAGTGATATTGACGAATCGGTCGCAATCCCGCGATGGTGGTCGAAGTCAGATGGTTCTCGTTTTCCAAGTCTTCGCGGATGACCGAGTTCGTGATGGGCAGCGCCTCGACAATCAGCGCTATCTGAGTGCCTTGGATCGCGTGAAGGGTCTGGCCATTGTGACCGACAACCTGACCAGAGAATGCCAAACGGTTGTCCTGGATTGCCTTGGCCAAAAATGTTGACCAGAGATCATCTGAGATAACACCTACGCCGGTCTTGATTTGCGTTTCGTCTTCCAGCAATTGACGCACGCTCTCGGCATCAGATCGAATCCAGTACATTTTGACGGAAACCGTTCGCCGCGCACCCCATTTTTCTCGAAACAAATCCAACAGCGCGGCAATCTGTTCATGCGTCGATTCCTTGGCGGAAACTAACAACATATTGCCAATTTGTGAAATCGTTGAGGCCCCGCCTTTGCCGGACCATTCTGCTGGTTGCACATTGGCTTTGATCGCATCAATCACCCCCTTGATGCTGACTTGAACGTCATCGCGGTTGAGCGGCGAAGGCTGTTGCGGGGCAAAATTGAATACGCCACTTCCGCCGAGGCCGCCGCCAAAACCGCCAGCGGAATAATGTGCATCGCGGTCTGGGAAAAATACCGAGGCCTGTTGCAGGTCCAGAGGATCGGAAAGGATCGCCGGATATTGCGGGGAAAACGTGAAAATATCACTCAAATCGTACATTTTTAGAAAGACGGCATCGTCCTGAATCACCGGTTTGGCCGGGCGCTGGCTTCCCAGCGAGCGAACGCGGCTGGAGTCTTGATCTTGCGACTGTTGGATTTGTTGAATTTGATTTTGAAGCGATTCGAGTTGCGACTGCAGTTGTTCAATGGTCTGGCCAGCAGGCTGGCCCCAAGCAGCATTGCAAACGGCAATGGACCAAACGACGCAACACGCTCCCACTTGCAGCATCTTCTGTTTCACCAGCGAGCAACAACTCCAATCGGATGGACGATCGAATGCAGACGTCATCGCGGCTTTTCCATGTCGATCATTCGTATTCATGAATCTACCCCCATGCTTGCAATGGAATCGTGACTATTCAGTCGAGCGAAAAATGCTCTCTGAATTGAAGTACCCGGAACGTCCAATTGCATTCCGCATGCCAACAGATTCTTTTGGATTGTGGCAGACACTACGACGCCGAACAGCCTTGCGTCACCTGAGAAAATGCGCAAAGCACCATGAGAACGCACGTGGAGCAGGTTGGCGCATTCGGCTGTAGCAAATCAACGCGACCTGTGGCAACATGATACAACTTCAGTTGAATCGCAGGGCGGCGACGCGTTGAAGTTAACGGCTTGCCACGCGCGTTGCCATCGGTTGCAATTCCAGCGCGATTTCGTGAGTTTGGCCACCGCGAAGCTCGACAACACGTTCTTCACGCACAATTTGACCATCCCGTTCGACCTCGGCCACTAGGTGGTAGTCGCTCCACGATTCACCCGGGCGCAGGGCACTGGTGACAAATACGCGTTCGGATCCGGTTTGTGTCGTATCGGAACCGGCAATTTTAAGTCGCGCATCGGCTGGCAAATGTACGATCAAGGTCGTCGTCGATGGCACCGGTGAAAAGGCGACTTCATCCATCGAGACCTGTTGGCGTTGGCCGCTACGCGTGCTCAGCGTCGTCGAATGAGCCCATTCCTGGCCATCGCGGAGAATGACTGCTTTGATCTCAAACGAATAGTCCCGCACAGGATTTAATCGTCTGGCGATGTACTGCCTCGATCCGCCGCGCGATTCCGTCGGGTGTCCGTTGATGGTAACTACAGCATCTGGTGGAACTGCCAAATCCAATAGTACTTCATCACCGCGGACCGCCGACGAAGGTGTGTTTTGTGGTTGCAGGGCATTTCCAGGTTGCACGCTGTAATGCTGCCATGCCGCTTCATTTGGGAACTCGCGATAGAGCGGTTGCCGGGTCGCCAACCCCCAACTATCGACGGTCAGGTTCGCATTCGCATAGATGGCTCGCGAGGGAAAATCGACGGCTCCCCAGTGGCCGGACCAACAAGGATCACCGTACCAAATCGGATCGGCGTAGTAGGTAGCGAAGCAGGGATTAAAAGTCCGACAAGGGTAGCCGAATCCGCCGTATCCCCAGCGCCATGCCTGCCAACGATTGTGCACGCGCCACACGACGTTGCGTACAGGTCCGCCCCGATAACCCCAAACGGGCCGTCCAAATCCCCAACAACCAAACCCGCCCGCTTGGATGGGTTTCTCGGAGACGCCAATCATAAACCAGCCTGTAAGAACCAACAGACAAACCCAACGCCATAGCGACATGTTTGGCTCTCCTGTAAAGAGTTTTACCGAGCAGTTTGCGCACAACTTTCTGGTAACCGTTCACGACATAATAGAACCATTGTCCTCAATTGTTCCAAACCCTGGCCGGGGTGACCATCGTTCAAAGATGACCAATTGAAAAAAATTGTTTTGCAATCAAGCTTTTCCGCCAGAGCCCATGAACGGTTACTCTTCTTTTTGTGACGATCCCGATATTCGGGGACAAACCTGTCCCACATCGGGAAAATCCCTATCGTCTCCATTATAGCAATGGGCAGGAAAATTGACGCGGCCCGACAAACGTGGTTTTGCCCGGTTAGACCCGCCACATCTGGATGGCGAAAAATAGCGGAGGCCGGACTTGAACCGGCGACACCCGGCTTATGAAGCCGGTGCTCTAACCAACTGAGCTACTCCGCCCAAAATACATGCAGGCTTTTTTGGTCTCGGCTTTTTTCCAAGACCATTCGCCTTCAAACCTACAAAACAGTGCATCGTCACAGCTCAATAGTCGGATTAGCCGCCGTGGGTTAGCACCGGTTCTCGATGCTCGAGCCGGACGCCAACGCGTTCCGGCTGATTTAATTCGACCCAAAATTTTGGCTGTGACAGAGCGCTGGCGATGATCGCGGGCTGATCCTCTGCACGGTGGCGCCGATTGATTTCGCTTGATTCTTGGAGAATCGGCCCCAAATCGAACCTGCGCTCTGTGCGAACAGTCTAATAAGTCGTCCCATTCTGACAAGGGTTCTGGGCGCAGCGCGATCTACGGCTTTGAGGTGGTTCATGCTTGAAAAGTTCGGGCCGAAAGGTCAAAATGTCTAGCGAATCAGGGCGTGAACATGGAGCGGCGCAAAACAATCCGTCCAGTTTGCGGCTTATTAATTCGGGAGAGGTGGCTGAGTGGTCGAAAGCACCGGTTTGCTAAATCGGCGTAGGGGTCAAACCCT
>DAOLCX010000270.1:0-4860 GCA_035327685.1 Pirellulaceae bacterium
ACCGAAAGAAAGACCATGATCGGGCTGTCTTGCACAGGGTTCGGTCGTTCAACCACATCGTTCCCCAAATCCGACGACGGCGTCTCCGGAGTAGCCTGCGATTCGTGATCAGTAATGGGTTCTTGGAACCCCAGACGTTGCATCGAGCGACTCCCATTGCCGTGGCCCAAGTGTGAGGGGGCATCCATTCCTGAATGGAAGTATGCAACAGGCGAGGCTTGATGGATCTCGCCTTGCGTCGGCGATTCCTTTTTCGGTTTGAAAAACAGCACGCCAGCGGCTCCAATGGCCACGACAATGACTCCCAGATAAAACAGCAGAGACGCTTCGCGCAAGTTTCGAGCCAGCGCCATCGTCACCAACGTGTTGACGACCGGTGCGCACCCAAAGACCAAGGGCATGACAAACACGGGATCACCGCGAAACTTAAACGCCAACACGATGCCCAGTGCACCCAAGGCGCCGAGCCCACCTGCGACAAACGACCAAAAAAAACCTGCGGCGGACCATTTGCCCGGCTCGCCGCGAGCATAAAGCACATAGAGGGGAACAATGACAGCAATCAAAAAGTAGGCGATGCCGACGCACGTCAACGAACGGAGTGTACTGGGCGAACCGGCCGAGCCCAATAAATGCTGGCCTTCGTGCAGGACAGGGCCATAGACGCCCCACGAAACAAATGCCAATGCGACAAAAATCAAGTAATGCATGTTTTTCATGGTTGTTTCAACGTCAGAGGGTTTGCCGACCACGTGAATATACGAGTCTAACGAATCGCGTCGATCACCGCGAGTGTAGAACAATGGAGGACCATTGAACGACACACGCGCCTTTCCGACCGATTCCGTGAACGGCTACCCCATTCCTTTGTCCTATTTCTTAATACCCATGGGCGTGACGGAGCATGCCTATTCCAAGCGCGGTCAGTCTTTTGCTCGTGAAGGGTTTCGCATGTTCTATCCGCCGCCGCGACGGCCGCGCGGTTGAGGATTCTGGCGTGCGGGACTTGGTTGGGGAACCACGCTGGAAATCGGTCCCTGAATCTCAAATGACAAAGGGCGACTGGCGAACTCGAGGCCATCATCATCAATCGCAACTAATTGCAACTGGACTGGCCCCCGCCCTAACTTCGCAGCAGGAATGGAAAACTCCCCCGTTTGTGAAGTGGCAGTACCGAGCAATCGCGCGCCTTGTCGCAATTCAAAACGTTGGCCGACGTTGGCATGAAAAGTCACGTGCACGTCATCAGCGATGGGGATTTCGTTGCGTGTCGATGACAGTTCGACCTCAGTTCCCTGATTGTCAATCCACAACGGGACAATGATCCGGCTGCGCGGGTAGATTGGGCCGGGACCGACGGCGACAAACCGGAGCTCATGGTATCCATCGGTCAAATGGGCGGTGTCAAAGCGGACATGTTGCGGCCATTGTGTAACCGCAGTGAAATGCCCATCGACATAGATTTCCAAAGCAACAATGGAAACCGAATCGGCTTTTGGACTTAAAGGGATGACAATCGTTTCTGACACTGAAGGGGGCGGCACCCAACCTGAGGTTTCAAAGACGGGGAGGCGGGCCCAGGGTTGGCAGAGCGCATCGCCGGCGATCAGCAATTGAAATGGACCTTGCACGGACTGATAGTAGGCCTCGGCCAGTGTGCAGCCGCGCGCGTAATGGACATGCATCATCGTGTGTGGAAATTTGTTGGTGACGGCATAGGGTTCGATGACTGTCCCGCTCGAACCGGCGGCTCCATGGCGCAAGAATTCGGTTAGCTTGGTTTGACCGGCGTTATCAAACCGACCGCCCAGGCTGGTAAAGTTCTCGCAAATGGCGCCCGGAAGAATGGTGCTGTTTGCATTGCGCCAGTCGAAATTAGGCGTGCCGATAGAAAGCCCGGCCACTCGGGCGCGCTGGGGGATTGCGCGCGAAATGATTTCGGCTTCTAAACCCAGGGCCCGCAGACGTTCGATGGTCGGCATGAATTGCGACTGCCGCGAGGTGGTCCGCACATCGTTGGTCAGCGCAAATAAGAACTGGCCAGCAGGGCGAGTTCCATCGGCGGTTACGCTCCGTTTCAATTGGTCGAGCGCTTCCTGTTCGGAATTCCCATTCGGTCCGGTGATCGCCAACATCGTCGAAAGCACGAAATTTCGGCCTTGGTCGGGCCGGCCATTGATGGATCCGGTAGGCGACCACCAATAGGTGGAACGAAAGGCATGAGTCGGCGTAAACTCCAGGGACTCGTTCCCCATCTGATCGACGATTCTTCGAAATCTGTCGTCCTTGAGTACAGCGGCGAAAATCGGGTCGCGCTGAACCACTGGTCGATACATCCAGCCTGTTTGCACGGCGCGGGACATCCACATCGACGCCATTTCAGCATCGTCCATCGCGGCATAAACACGCGCCATTTGATAGACCGCCGCAATTTGCTGGGGATGCCGCGTCAACAACGTATCAAAAGCTTCCAAGGCTTGATCGTATTTTTCCGCGGCCAATGCGGACAAACCGCGCTGATACAGTTCTTGCTCTTCGCCCAAAAACGGATCGGTAATCAGTTTGAACGCCGGACCGCGATAGTACCAATTGGCATCCGGTGACAGATAACCTGGTTCATCCGTCAACACCGCGGACGCGAAGTAAGTTAGCGACGTCAACGAAGCGCGCGGATTGTAAAGTCGGCCCAATTCGAATTCGCCTTGGTTTTGCCCGCGCAGCTGGGTTTCCCACAAACGAATATGCGGTGTGATGTTGACAGCGGTGGGGAAACCATCGGAATAAACGATGGCGTCGATCTGATGAGACAATCCACGATCTCGCACGGCATCAAAAATTGGGTTCAATATCCGGGCCTTGAACTGTTCCAGTGAAATGACGGTTGTGGAAGGTACCTGATCCAGGTAGATCACGTTGCGCGCGGGAATCCGTCGCCAGGCGGCGTAGTGGTTGGCGATCAACAAGGAAGTCGCATGGTTCTGGTTGACTACCAAGACCACCTGTTCGGGCCCCGTTCCGGCCAACAAGATCGAACTATTGCCGATCAGCCAGCAAGCGACCCCGACTATCCCCCATTGCCCAGCCGCTCGCCCATTCACTTCGCACCACCGTTCTCGCTACGTCAACAACAGTTGCAGGTCATCCATACTCAGGTTTTTGATCACGCTGGTGTCGGCTCGGACGATGGCCTCGGCCAATTCTCGCTTGGACTGCTGCAAGGCCACAATCTTCTCTTCGACAGTATCCTTGGCGATCATCCGATAGGCGAACACGGGTTTGGTTTGTCCAATGCGGTGAGCGCGATCGATGGCCTGAGCTTCCACCGCTGGATTCCACCACGGGTCTAAAATAAATACGTAATCAGCAGCGGTCAAGTTCAGGCCGTGTCCACCGGCCTTGAGGCTCAACAGGAAAATCGGGACGCTGGGGTCGTTGTTGAATCGCTCGACGCACCGCTTGCGATTCGAGGTCTGACCATCCAGGTATTCGTACGTAAACTGCCGTTTGTCAAGTTCCTGGCGAACAATCGCCAACAAACTGGTGAATTGGGAAAACACCAGTGCTTTGTGTCCTTCGCCGATGACCGACTCCAGATTTTCGTAAAGTGCTTCCAACTTTGCAGATTTCACGCGTCTGTGTGCGGGATCGATCAACGCCGGATGGCAAGCGATCTGCCGCAAGCGGGTCAACGCCTCCAACACATGGATCTTCGATTTGTTCAACCCTTCTCTGTTGATGCGGGCCGTCAGCGATTGGCGGTAGTACTTCAATACCTCGTCGTACAACTTGCGCTGCTTGGATTCCAGTTCGCAGACAATCGTTTGCTCGTTTTTAGCCGGCAAGTCTTTTAGCACTTGATCTTTCGTGCGTCGCAACAGCATCGGTTTGAGTGCCTGGCCGAGTCGCTGCAGCGTATCTTGTGTCGCTTCGCCGCGTCCCAACTCGGTAAATACGGAACAAATTCCCAGCATGCCAGGGTTGAGGAATTCGAAAATCGACCACAGGTCTGACAGACGATTCTCGATCGGCGTTCCGCTGAGCGCCAGCCGATGGTCAGCCCGAACCAACAATGCCGCCTTGGCCGTCAAGGCCTGTGCATTTTTGATCGCCTGGGCTTCATCCAAAATGGCGTAGTCGAATTCGATGTCCTTCAACATGCCAATGTCGATGCGCATGGTCGCATAGGTCGTCAGCACAACATCGGCGGATGCGATTTGATCGGTCAGGGTCTTGCGATTCTGCCCGCTGTAATTGAGGAATTTTAGTTGGGGTGTAAAGCGTTCGGCTTCGGCCATCCAATTAAAAACCAGGCTTTTGGGGACCACCAAGAGAGTCGGTCTGTGCGGTTGTTTGGATTGGATTCGCTCCCATCGACGGGTTTCCAGCAGGGCCAGAACTTGCACTGTCTTGCCCAATCCCATGTCGTCGGCCAGGCAACCCCCCAGGCCGAACTCGCGCAGAAAATGGAGCCAATTGTGGCCTTCGCACTGATAGCCGCGAAGTGTTCCCTGAAAAGTAGCCGGAACTGAGACTTCGCGAATTCCAGCAAATTGTTGAACACGCTGTTGAAACTCGACGAATTTCTGATCAAAGGTCACGCGTTCTCGTTCGGCCAACATGGCGTCCAGCAGGAAGCCTTGGGCGCGTCGAAATCTCAATGGGCCGTCTGTCTGTTCGCCCAATTGCAACAAGCGGCCGTATTGCTCCATCCAACCTTCCGGCAACATCCCGAACTGACCGTTTTCCAAACGGACCAGATTTCCTGGCTCAATGCGTTTCAAGATTTGTGGCAGCCGAATCACCGTGTCGCCAAAAGCCATCTGGCCATCGACATTGAACCAATCGATGCCCGAAGTGACT
>DAOLCX010000271.1:0-4846 GCA_035327685.1 Pirellulaceae bacterium
GGCGGCAAAAACCCGAATATCATCTTTGCCGACTGCGATTATGAAAAGATGTTGGCCGCGACACTCCGTAGCAGCTTTTCCAATCAAGGCCAAATCTGCTTGTGCGGTTCGCGAATTTATGTCGAACAACCACTGTACCAACGATTTAAAGAGGATTTTGTCCATCGAACTCGCCGCTTGAAAGTCGGTGATCCATTGGACGAAACGTCTGATTTGGGGGCTGTGATTTCGCAAGCTCATCAACACAAAATCTTGGGAGCGATCGAGGAAGCGCAGCGTGAGGGTGGAAAAGTGTTGTGCGGCGGTTCGGCGCATTGGGTGGAAGGCCGATGCAGCAACGGTTGGTTTGTTTCGCCGACGATCATCGAGGGGCTCAACGCCATGTGTGCGACCAACCAAGAAGAAATCTTTGGTCCGGTGGTGACCATTCAGCCTTTTCAAACAGTCGATGAGGTGCGATCGTCGGCCAACGCGACTCCTTATGGATTGTCCGCGACGATCTGGACTTCGAATCTGGGAGTGGCCGCTGGGTTGGCAGAAGCATTAGAAGCCGGCGTGGTTTGGATCAACGGCTGGCTGGTCCGAGATTTGCGCACTCCATTCGGAGGGGTGAAGCACTCCGGCGTCGGGCGAGAGGGAGGGGACGAGTCGTTTGCTTTTTGGACGAATACCAAGAATGTCTGCATTTGTTACTGAGTGCCAAACCCATGATCAACCATCCCAATGATACCGGAATCCACTCCAGCAATGCCCCTGAACCGGTGGGGCTGTATCCTCACGCGCGGCGCATCGGTAATCTGTTGTTCTTGTCGGGTGTGGGACCACGCCGCCGTGGTTCGCGCGAAATCCCGGGAGTTGTGCTGAATGACCAGGGAGAGATTGTCGCGTACGATATCGTCGCACAGTGTCACAGCGTGTTCGCCAACGTGCGAGCCATTGTGGAAGACGCCGGGTCGAGTTGGGAGCGGATCGTCGATGTCACGGTGTTTTTAACCAATATGCGACGCGATTTTGCGGACTACAACCGCGTGTATGCCGAGTATTTCCGCGAGTCTCAGCCATGCCGGACAACGGTCGAAGTGGGCGCACTGCCGACGCCGATTGCCATTGAACTGAAGTGTATTGCCACCATCGAGTAACGGGATGGATCATTCTGATCGATGCGTCATCGACATTCATACGCACATCTTGCCGCGCACCTGGCCAGATTTGGCGGAGCGGTACGGCTACGGAGGATTTGTCAAGTTGATCCACGAGTCTCCTGGCTGTGCGCGGATGGTGATCGATGGCAAAGACTTTCGAACCGTGGATGAAAACTGTTGGTCGCCACAAGTGCGGTTGCGCGAATGTGATCGCGATGGGGTCCACGTGCAAGTCCTTTCCACGGTCCCCGTGATGTTCAGTTATTGGGCCAGGCCGCGAGATGGTTTAGACCTGTCACGGATGTTAAACGATCATATCGCCGACGTCGTGCGAGATGATCCGGACCGGTTTTTAGGCTTGGGGACTCTTCCCATGCAGGACCCCGATTTGGCGATCGGCGAACTGGAGCGGTGCGTTACGATATTGAGAATGCCGGGAGTTCAGATTGGCACTCATGTCAATCAATGGAATTTGAATGCGCCAGAACTGTTCCCCGTGTTTGAGGCCGCGGCTCGACTGAATGCTTGCGTGTTTGTGCATCCCTGGGACATGATGGGAGCCGACCGGATGAAGCAATATTGGATGCCCTGGTTGGTGGGGATGCCGGCGGAGACGTCTTTGGCGATTGGCAGTTTAATCTTTGGGGGAGTGTTAGAACGATTGCCCGGATTGCGCATTGCCTTTGCACATGGTGGAGGTGCATTTCCAATGTCGTTTGGAAGGATGGAACACGCATTTCATGTGCGCCCGGATTTATGCGCTGTGGACAATCCATACCCTCCGAGCAAGTATTTGCACCAGATGTATTTCGATTCATTGGTTCACGATGTAGAAGGACTCCGATTTTTGATTAAAATGGTAGGGGTCGATCGCGTCGCGTTGGGGACTGACTATCCATTTCCCTTGGGGGAAACGCAGCCGGGCGCCTTGATTGGGGCTCTCCATGAGTTGGATGCGGCTAGCCACTCGCGTTTGTTGTGCGGCACGGCTTGTGAGTGGTTAGCGCGTGATCTGAGTCAAAGTCAAAAATCATCGTCAAACACTTGAGCCGCGGTGGATTAGTATTGGTTCGATGCGATTTAGATGCGCATCGAATGAGTGGTCATGAATGGGTTGGCAAGCCGGATCCATTTTATTGTTTTTTGAGCGGGAACATGTCCGAACATCAATCGAGTAAATCGAGTGCAGGCTTGGTCGATGCCAAGCGGTCCACGTGGTGGATTGTTTTTGCCGGGATTGTCCTGGTGATGGTCATCTTGGCTGTGATCATCGATCAGGTCAATCGCTCCCGTCAGACGGCCAATGGAACCACAAGTGACAGCCCGGCGGAGAAGACATCGATTGGCATGATGCAATCCATCGATGAACTTAAACGTTTGCATGACGACGTTGTTTCACGATATTCTCGCGCTGCCATTCCCGGGCGCATCGAGATCCTCAATCAGCGAAAACAAATCTGCCGGCGAATTGAGACCTTGGCCAAACGGGCGTCGGATAAACAATTTGCCACCGTGAACTTGATCCAAGCTCAGGCGCAACTTCATGCCTTGCACCAATCGAATCGATTGCCGGCCGACGAAATGCGCCAAGAGTTAATCGAGTTAATTGAGAAGTATGAGGCCGATGCTAATATCGAAGTGGCCAGAGCGGCCGCGCTGGCCCGATTAACACTGGCCTTTTCTGAATGGCACCGCATTCCGGATTCTCCGGAATCACTGCAATCGCTCAATCATGTTATTCGCGACATTGGCAGCCGTTATGCCGGTGATTTAGAGGCCATCACCAACCTGGACTCCATGGTTTCCGTTGCCGTCGAGACACCGGCATTAGCCAGTTCGTTGCCGGCGGTGTTAGAGGTGATCCATAGCACATTGATCGACAGCCCAGAAGAAAACGCTCACTTGTTGGCCCAAAAGGCACGCGATGAACAGATTATTCGGCGGGCCAAGTATCCGGTGATTTATCGAGAACTGGTTGCCGGAAACGCATCGACCAACCAATCGTTTGTCGAGTTCATTCGTGTGATCGTCAAAGAGGAAATCTCGCCAGTGGGTTTAGGGCGGATAGTCTCAGAAATTCGGCATTTGGAAGGCTATCAATGGTTTGACGCGGCGCGGGAATCGTATGCACTGTGTTTGGAGTCTGTTAAGACCCGGCCTTGGAACCGTGCCATCATGCAGACGCTGGCGCGACGCGTCCAGGAGCAATGTGAAGCCGGTTTGCAGCGGCTGGATATGTTGGGTAAACCGCTCGTGATTACCGGCATCGATTTCCAGAATCAAGTAATCGATCCCGACAAGTTCAAAGGGCGTGTGATTTGGCTACTGTTTGTCCGCGAACCCGAATCACTGCGCGATATGCAACGATTGATCCCCCAAATTCGCGCACTGACCGGTCGCGGATTGTACGTCGTGTTCGTGTTTTCAAGTATTCCCAAGACCGATACCTCGAATATTACGGAGAGTCTATTGTGGCAAAATTCCACGATTGTCATCGAGCCCGGTTTTCGTGGCGAATTTGGAAGACAGGTTCCTCAATCCTTCGATTCGTTTTCTGTCATCGTGGGGGCGGATGGGACAGTTAAAGAGCTGGCGGTCCCTACCAAGCACCTGTTGACCCGGCTGGAAGCCAACTTGTATATCGCCAACAAAGCTCAATCGACAACCAGTCAAGATTCAGAAGCAGGTGGAAGCGCCGATCAAGAATCTGATCAGGGCAGTTCCGCGGATTCGATTGATTGAAACGGGCCGATTTAGAAACGCATCGACCGCTCCGGCCGGGCGAAGGACATGTTAAGAGCGTCAACGGTCCACGCTCAAGTCCTCTAGACCTAATTCAAGCGAACGCCTTCAAAACCTTTGCCGTTTTTCGTGTGCGCAACGGCCCCCCTTGTTGAACAAGTCAGCCAGCGGCGTTCCGTTTGCCGGTTCTGTATAGCTTTCAAGTCTTTCCGGGGTTAGGCGTTAATTCGGCTCCAAATTCCCGGCAGGAGTTTCGCTGACCAAATCGGCGATCGCCCGACGTGCCGCTTGTTCCACCTCGAATTGCCAAGCCCCGTTTGACGATTTTTCGCCTTCTTTCCGAAAAGCAAACAGCACACCGCGTGAGCTGTTGACGATGGCACCCAGTCCTTGAGGATTAAACGCGTGTGCCAAATCGCGGGCGACTCCCCCTTGTGCACCATATCCCGGAATCAAGAACATTGCATGGGGCATCCGTTGGCGCAACAGGCTTAATTCCTCGGGGTAGGTGGCACCGACTACAGCCCCGATATCGCCGTAGCCGTAGGCCCCCAGTGATGCGCAAGCTAAACCCTCGACCACATCGGCAACACGTTCGTATAAGCGGGAATTGTCCCCGCTCAAATTTTGAAAATCGCGACTTCCGGGGTTAGACGTCTTCACCAGCACGAATGCACCTGTCCTGGTTTCAGCACAGCGTTCGACAAAGGGAGTCAAGCTGTCGACTCCCAACCAGGGATTGATCGTGACCGCGTCGCCTCCAAAGGCACTTTGGTCGCCCGACCCCAGCCATGCGCGGGCGTACGCCACTGCCGTCGATCCGATGTCATTTCGTTTGGCATCAAGAATCACCAGAACCTGTCGGCTTTGCGCATAATCGACCACACGGCGGAGGGCTTCCATTCCCGCCGGTCCCCATTGCTCAAAAAAGCCGACTTGGGGCTTAATTGCGGGCACCAGCG
>DAOLCX010000272.1:0-4806 GCA_035327685.1 Pirellulaceae bacterium
GTAGCGCTGGCCGGCTTCGTAATCCATCGGGTAAATCAGAATACCCTCCAAGGGAAACCCGTCGCGGGAAAAGTGCCGGAAAACTTCTTGCCGAGCCAAGCGGCGCTCGCCGAGCCACTCGTTGCTGCTGGTCAAGCGCCGGACCTGATTGATTGCCGTATCGTATATGAACACCTCATTGGGATGTTGCGCAGTGCTTCCGACAAAGGCCAACACTTCCGCGTCGGAGGACCGATCAAAGTTGGCAAATACGACAGACCCGCGCGGGAAATCAACGCGATTGGCGCCATCAGCACCGACCATCCCCATTTGAGTGTAGGTCTGATCGTCGGCCAACCAGAGCAATTGCTGGTCGTCCACCCAGGTAAAGTCAATCACATGAGCCAGATAATCGGGGAGCACGTCGAGCATGTCGCCGTTCCCCGCTTCATCGACGACGATCAAACGTCCTTCTTGCGGATCGTGAATATCGGCGGCGGAAATCATCGCCAAATAGGTCCCGTCCGGGCTCCAACCGATGTCTCCCAGTTTCCCAGGGTTTTCAATCTTGCGAAGGAGCTCGCCGGTATCGGCATCCACAAGATGGACAAGTTTGTGCATATAACTGTCATCGACCAACGCCGTCGGCGCCAAAACCACCGCCAATTTTCGTTCCGTCGGATGCCATTTTATTGCGGACGCCGAACCGGGCAAATCGAGTGCTCGGGCCTCAGCCTGCGCGTCAACGGCCGCGATCCACACGCGTGTGGGGCGCCAATCTTCTTCGTAGATTTCTTGATTGAAACCTTTCCCTTTCAAATCATCGGCAGCCTTATTGGGCGGGTCGGTCGCCAAAAAAGCGATTTCGCTTCCATCCGGGCTGAATTCGAATGCGCCCACGCCGCTGGGATGAGCCACCGACGGCCGGGCTTCACCACCGTCGATCGGCAATAAATAAAGGCGAGGCTGCCGATCGTCGCCGCGCCGCGTAGTGAAAGCCAAAAACTGCCCGTCGGGCGTCCAGGTGACATTGCTGATATTGACCTTGCCAGTCACGAACGGGCGGGACTTGCCAGCCAGGTCTGTTACATGCAGTTCGCTCCAGGGGGGACCGTTGTCCTCACCAAACGGATCGCGCGGAACCATGAGCGTATAGGCCACATGGTTACCATCCGGAGAAATCGACGCACTGGTGACGGACCGTATCATTGCGATATCGCGCAGGCTCAACCCCGGCACGTCTTGCGCTAAGGTCGGCGCGGATATGATCAGCCACACCCACCCAAGGGACCAGACGCTGCTCCCGCATACGCTTTTAAATATTGTCATGACAATTCACTCCCAGTTCTTGGTTGTCGCTTTAGCCAGTATTCTATTTTCCCTCCAGCAACCGGTCGCCAGAGAAGGGGTCCAATTCAGGGATTGCGCGGATCTTTGCTTGAGTCGTATGGCAATCGTATTCCACACGATGAAACTCGATGCGTCGTCCGTGCCACACAACATAACAACTGCGCGGATTCAAGTCGCGTGGTTGACCGACACTCCCTACGTTGATCATCAACTTCTGATCCGCCAGTTCATACGCATGACCGATCTGGTCTGGCGAGAAAAAACGTCCACTTTCCGTAAACACCCCCGGCACATGGGTGTGGCCTTGGAAACAGTAGTTCGGCACTAATGCAAAAATCCGGTCCATTTTTCGCTGGTTAAAAACGTCTTCGGGAAAGACGTACTCATTCAGGGGGTTTCGCGGGGACCCGTGGACAAACATGGCTCCGTTGATGCGATGGGTACGTGGCAGTTGAGCCAGGAAATTCCAACGCTCTCGCGCTCCGAGGAGTAGCGGGTCTTCCAATTGCGCGCGCGTCCAAAAAATAGCCCGCTCGGCGCCTACGTTGAAGCCGTCCGGGTCGAACAACGCACCGTTATCGTGATTGCCAAGCAAACACATATGGAACTCGCGACAGGCGTCGATACACTCGCGCGGGTTGGGTCCATAGCCGACAATGTCACCTAAGCAAAAGATGCGATCGACGCGTTGATCGGCAATATGGGCCAGGACCGATGACAGGGCCTCCCAGTTCGCGTGAATGTCGCTGATAATGGCAATCCGTTCTTCGTTCACGGGACTTCTTGGGTTACTCGATTTGCGAAAAAAGAGGGAGCCACTCCATTAACGGGCTGTTAGCGACCGCCCATCAGGCGCTCCCCCAACATATTATCCAATTCCGGGATCGCCAAAATCTTGTTGCGAGTTTTCGCGACATCGTACTCGACTCGATAAAAGGTCACGGTTCGGGCGTCGGTGTCAAGGATCACATAACAGGCCCGTGGATCTTCGTCCCGCGGCTGACCCACGCTCCCCACGTTGACCATGACTTTGTCACTGTTCAATTGGAACACATGGCCGATATCATCCGGCGTAAAAAACGAGCCCGATTCGGTAAACACACCGGGGATATGCGTGTGACCCTGGAAACAGTACTTCTCAAAACGTTGCATTAACGCGGCCATCTTGTCGCGGTCGTAAATGTATTCCGGAAAGACATACTCATTAGTGGGGTCTCGGGGGCTGCCGTGTACAAATAACATCTCACCTTCATCGTGCCGGCGCGGAAGCTCGCCCAAGAAATCCCAACGCCGATTGGATTGCTCCACATCGCGGTGGTCTTTTTCCAGCTGATCCCGCGTCCAGTAGATGGCTCGAAGCGCTACAGGATTGAAACCGTTCGGATCAAACAATGCAGCCTGATCGTGATTTCCCAGGATTGTCAGGTTACTGACATCAATCACGCGGTCCAGGCAAGCGATCGGGTCCGGGCCGTAGCCGATAATGTCACCCAAACAAATAATCTCATCGGGGCCATGCTGGCGCAAGTGGCTCAGCACTGCTTCGAGCGCCTCAATATTCCCATGAATGTCGCTAATGATTGCCCGTTTCACGCTGCCCGCCCCAAACCAGTTTTCCTGTAACGCTTCCCTATTGTGCCACGCAAACGGATGTTTTCAAGCCAACAGCCGCATAGGCGACGAACAAGCTTTTCTGTAAATTGACGCGTGGGGAACCGATTTTCGGAAGCGTACCAAGACGTCCAATTTGCCTCAACCCACTGCGGTGGCTACGAAAGCCGTTAGATTGTCAGCACTTGCAATCGAGTCGTCAACACGACAGATCAGTATCGCGATTCGCGATTCTAGCGGTGAAATCGTATCGGCTGAGACGCTCAGTGGACAGGCGTCATCTGCTCACTTCATCCCAATCGTCAAGGAATTGATGGATCGCGCCCAGGTCAGAGGACCAGACCTGCACGGGATCGGCGTGGGAATCGGACCAGGTTCGTTTACTGGACTCCGCCTGGGGATTGTGGCTGCAAAATCCTTGGCCTATGCCTGGCGCGTCCGCTTGATGGGGATCGAAACCGCACGCTTACTGGCATGGCAGGCGCGCTCTTCGGTCATCTCTGCTGGTCGAACACCTGCAGTGAGAATGTGGACCCTACAAAATGCGCAACGCGGTGAATGGTTTGTGGGTTGTTTTCAAGTCAATGCTGAATCCCCGCCAGACACAGTGTTTCCCGTTCAATTGATGAACCGCGAAACATGGCTGGGCTTGTTGTCTGCCGGCGATTGGGTGACAGGCCCGGTGGCGGCCGCCCAGTCTGAGTTGATCGCCGAACTGGGCGCCATGCTGACACCCGTTGCCTGTCACGCACCCCATGCCGAGCGTTGGATCGATTTATTCGAATTAATGCTGGACCTGGCCCCGGCAACACCTGGCGAGGGCATCGATCGCGCGGTTTGGACGATGCGCCCCTTGTACGTTCGGCCCAGTGCCGCCGAAGAGAACAAGTGACGTATGGCAGTAACCGTTCACGACCTAGTTGATCCATTGTCCTCAATGGTTGCCAACCCCTGAACGGGAACACTGTTCTCGAGAGATGAACAATGGAGGACAATGGCTCTACAATAGAGCCGTTCCGCCGGAGTCCGTGAACGAAATCCACGAATTACGGTTGTGACAGGCGATCATCTGAGGCGTTTGCGTGGCGCAATTCTGCGCGTTGTCGGGCGGGTAAGGTGAACCAGGCCACCGCGCCCAGCAGGGCAATCGACAACAGCAAAAAGCGGAACAAAAAGGCGACTGCGACGCCCATTTGTGGTTGCAGCCTGTTCGCAGTAAAGGCCTGGTATAACAAGTCTAAGGCCGCCTCCATCCCACCGATTCCACCAGGCAAAGGAACCGCGTTGGCCACCATGGAAATCGGCGCGATGGTCACGTGATCTCCCAGGGTGGGATGTTGGTCCGATACAAAACATGCTACTGAGTAAATCGCAACGATGAAGCACACATTCACGAGCGCGCTCAAAATAAAGGCCGTACCCAACGTCGGGAGACGTCTGCCAAAATAGGCCATCAGACGTACCATTCGATGCAATAACGGCCCGACAAACGGCAATGATTCGCACCGAAGAAACCAGCCATAACGTTCCCATTGAGGAGCCATCAGGGCTGTGAACAATCCTGCCACACCTACGGCGAACGCCGCGCCGGCGAACCAACAGACAAATCGAATCGCGGCCAGGGTCGCAGCACTTTCCTCCCCTGGTGAGGAAGCCAGAGCGCCGGCAAATAATCCCAAAAATGCGGCCAGGAACATGGTCAGCAATCCGATGACCCGATCAACAAAAACCGTGGCGACGGCTTCGGTCCGACGTCCAGGGGATTGCCTGGCCACATAAAAGCCTCGCAATGCGTCCGTCCCCACGACATCAAATGCTACGATGCCGAAGAATACGCCGATCAATCCTATCCGCAAAGCGTCATAG
>DAOLCX010000273.1:0-4760 GCA_035327685.1 Pirellulaceae bacterium
TCGGCTGCAAGGTGACCGTTCACGAAATGAAGGGTGCGTGGAGCAAGTCGTTCGACCATATAGCTTGGACGAATCGATCTGCTGCGCTCACAGGGTTTCGATCTACCACAGGACGACTTGCGGAACGCACGAGGACCAAGCTTGGCCATCACAACCGTGAACGGTTACGCTGCAACAAATAACATCGAGGCATCATATGAAAACTGGCATTCTCAGTCTGCTATTGATTACATTTCTTTCGGTTGGCCAGGCTCGTGGTCAACAGTTCGCCCAACCAGAAAAGGAGCATCAATGGCTGAAACAATTCGCAGGCAAGTGGGAATCGACATCGGAAGTGATGATGGGACCAGATCAGCCTCCGATGATCGTTTCCGGAAGTATGTCCGCCAGGATGTTGGGTGAGTTTTGGATGATCGGCGAGTTGAAAGCCGAAATGATGGGAATGGAAATCACGGCGATCAACACTATAGGATTTGATTCCAAGGCCAAACGATTTATCGGCACGTGGGTGGACTCATCCAGCGACCACGTTTGGCATTACAAGGGATCTTTGGATGCCAGTGGCAAGGTGTTGACATTAGAAGCGGAGGGCCCGAATTTTGCGGATCCCGAAAAGACCACGCTCTTCCGCGACATTTACGAATTCAAGGCTGCGGACCACCTGGTGCTCTTGTCCCAAATGCGCGATGAGAATGGAGAGTGGATCCAATTTGCCAAGGGCGACCTGCGACGGCGCTAACAGAAAGACATCAGTACCTAGGTTCGTTTTCTCCATGGCGTTCCTGGTGCACGTCTAAAGGAATATGTGGTCGAAACAACTTCACCGGTTCAATCTGGTCCGCACTTTGTTTCAGCAAGGCTGCGCTCTGATTGCGTTGCTAGCTTGGATGTCGATGACCGGATGCGGCAAAGTTCCTGCGCCCGAATTTCGCTTTAACGAAGTCGAGTGGCTGAAACAGCAGAAAGTTCATTTATCCGGCGATGAAACATTTCCGGACAATTATCGCCGTGAGATCGGGACGTTGACGACCGCCCTGTTTGGGACACCGGATCAACCGCAGTTTCCTTTTCTCGAAGGGGAAGACACGTCGGCTCGCGGGATCGTCGACTTGGAACGATTGCGCCGCGCTGCCGGACCAGTTTTCAGCAATCGAGACGGCGAATCGTATGGTCTGTATCGAGCCCATTGTGCTCACTGTCACGGAATCACGGGGGACGGCGCTGGATCAACCGCCGCGGCCGTGCAGCCTTACCCGCGGGACTTTCGTCTGGGAAAATTCAAGTTCAAATCGACACCGTTGCGGCGGCCGCCGACCGATGATGATTTGACCCGAGTGATCCGCGAAGGGATCCCAGGGACGGCCATGCCCTCCTTCAGGACTCTCCCTAACGAAGACGTGGCGGCGCTGGTTGATTATGTGAAGTACCTGACGATTCGGGGCGAGTTCGAACGGCGGTTGTTGGCCGAACTCTCCAACTTGGATGGCCAACCGCTGTTGCCTATGCCCCTGGTTTCGGCACTCGATGAAGGACAACAGGCCAGCGGCGACGATCGCCGTGTGCTGGACGAACAGTTGTCAATGGCAGTGGGGGAATGGTTGCGCGAGGACATCCTGCCGCGATGGCAACGGCGCGAGCGACACATCATCGCGGTGCCGGCGCCACCACCGGCGATCGACCCTTCCGATCCGCAGTACTCCCAATTGGTAACGACCGGCCGGACGCTGTTCTATGGCAAAGCAAATTGCCTGCAGTGTCACGGAGACACCGGTTTGGGAGATGGTCAACAGGACAATTACGACGATTGGACCAACGAGTGGTTGAAGTCCCCGGGTGTCGATCCGCTCAACCGCAGCACGTTCCGCGATTTTCTGTCAGCCGGCGCATTGCATCCCCGACCGGTACGGCCGCGGAATTTGAATGTCCCCGTCTATCGCGGCGGCGGTCAATGGGAAACTCTTTATCGCCGCATCGCGGCCGGTATCGAAGGGACGCCGATGCCGAGTTCTCCGGCGCTGTCAAGCGACGAAATCTGGGCAGTGGTCGCCTATGTGTTGTCAATGCCCTACGAACCACTGACGCGGTGATCCGATGCAGCGTGGGTGGAGCCTGTTGTTTTTGATCGTGCCGGTCGGATGTGGCGTCGTCTATCTGTTGGCCGCCTTGGGCATCCCGCCGTTGGACAAATTCTGGTTGCCGCCTAATTACAACCAAACCGGCGCATCGATCGACCGTTTATTTGGGCTCACGCACGTGGTCGCCGCGGTCGTTCTATTTGGCACGATGGGCGCGTTGTCGTGGTTTTGTTGGGCCGGTTCACTGCGCGAGCGAACAAGTTCACTTGTGGCGCACCACACCGCGTTGGAGGTTGTTTGGAGTCTGATCCCGGCAGCAATTTTGATCGGCCTGGCCGTCTATCAATTCCAGTCGTGGAACGAGAACAAGTTGTATTACCCACAATGGGAACGGGATGGTCAAGTCGGGCCGAAACCGCCGCAGGTCAAAGTGGTGGCGAAGCGGTTTGGTTGGGAGTTCTATTACGCCGGGCCGGATGGCCTGCTCAACACTTTTGACGATGTGTTTATCGAAAACCTGTTGGTTGTTCCCACGGGGGAAGACGTGGTGTTGTACGTCGAAAGCCGCGATGTGGTCCACAGTTTTTTTGTGCCGGGCCTGCGGATTAAACAAGACGTCGTCCCCGGCCTGGGTCAGTATCTGTGGTTTCGCGCTCAGCAGGCGGTGGAACTGGAGATTGTCTGCGCGGAATTATGTGGATGGGGCCACACGAACATGCAGGCCCGCCTGCGACTTGTTCCGCGCGCCGAGTTTGATCGCTGGATCGATGAACAAATCCTGCAGCACCGCGCGGGACAGGCAGCGCGGTTATCACAGGGGTCATCCGAATGACCTCACCACAGGCCACAGCAGCGATGAGTGAAAACGGTCGGCACGCCACCGGTTGGTGGCAGCGATTTGTGTTTTCGCGCGACCACAAGACGATTGGTCTGCAGTTCCTGTTTTCCTCGTTGATATGGATGGTGGTTGGCGGCCTCATGGCACTGGCCATTCGTTGGCAATTGGCCTGGCCCTGGACTGAAATACCGGTGTTGGGTCGTTGGATGTTTGCGGCCGAAGGAGGGCAGATCACGCCGCAGTTTTATAACGTCCTGTTCACGATGCACGCCACCATCATGATTTTCTTTGTCGTGATCCCGCTGTTGGTCGGCGCATTTGGGAATTATTTGATACCGCTGATGATCGGCGCGCGAGACATGGCGTTTCCCACCATGAACATGTTGAGTTATTGGTTGATGTGGCCGGCCTTTGGCTGCATGGTCGTTGCGTTGATGGCGGGGGACCAAGGGCCGGATGCCGGTTGGACGGCTTATCCACCGTTGAGTGTCGTGTATGGTCATGCCCAAGACTGGTGGTTGGTTGGGTTGGTGTTTGTCGGGATATCGTCGATGCTCGGATCGCTCAACTACATCACGACGATTGTGCAGATGCGGGCGCCGGGGATGACCTGGTTCCGCTTGCCCATGACCGTGTGGGGACTATTTATTACCGCCATCTTGCAAGCATTTGCGTTACCTGTGCTGACGGCTGCGCTCCTGATGCAGCTGTTGGATCGGTGGGGAGGAACTAGTTTTTTTGTTCCGTCCGGATTGGTCATCGAGGGGACGGACGTGGTGACCGGGGCCGGTCAACCACTGTTGTGGCAGCACTTGTTTTGGTTTTACTCGCATCCCGCGGTCTATATTATGATTTTGCCGGCCATGGGGATGGTATCCGACATGCTCAGTTGCGGTTGTCGACGTCCCTTGTTCGGCTACCGGGTGATGGTCGTGTCGATGGCCGCCATCGCCGGCATGGGGTTCATTGTGTGGGGCCACCACATGTTCGTGTCGGGGATGAGTTACTTGTTAACGGTGTCGTTTATGGCCTCGACAATGCTGATCGCGCTCCCCAGTGGCGTCAAGACCTTTAATTGGCTGGCGACACTGTGGAGTGCTCGTATTCGCTGGACCACGCCGATGCTGTTTACCGTCGGTTTTATTTCGATGTTTGTCATCGGCGGATTGTCGGGAGTGGTGATGGCGGCGCCGCCCGCGGATATTTTGATCCACGACACCTATTTTATTGTCGCCCATTTTCATTATGTGTTGTTTGGCAGCAGCATTCTGGCGGTTTTTGCGGCGATCCACTTTTGGTTCCCCAAGATGTTCGGACGGATGATGAACGAAACATTGGGGAAAATCCACTTTTTGCTGACCTACGTTTTTTTGAACGGGACTTTCTTTCCGATGCACTTCTTGGGAGCGCGCGGTTTTCCGCGACGTTACGCCGATCCGTATGTCGTGGAAGGCTTTCGCGATTTGTTGCCGTTGAATCAGTTCATCACATGGTGCGCATTTGGCATGGCGGCCGCCCAATTGATTTTTGTGGTCAACTTTTTGGGGAGCCTGATCGTGGGCCAGCGGGCCGAGCAAAATCCTTGGCGAGCCAATACTTTGGATTGGGAGACTGACAGCCCACCCCCTCATGGAAATTTTGCTGCCTGCCCGGTAGTTCATCGCTGGCCCTATGAATATGACAACCGGCCGGGACGCCCTGATTTCGTGCCGCAAGCCATGGCGCTGATGGAGGATGACAACGCGGCTGACGAGTGCGACTCGAATCGAGGAGTCGAATGATGGGTGTCGGGAATCAAATGACCGCCGACACGCATGGGTCGCGTTGGCCGCATCGATTGGGTGTGT
>DAOLCX010000274.1:0-4739 GCA_035327685.1 Pirellulaceae bacterium
GATCAAAATGATGCTCAAGGGGGAGTTTGCCAGTGCTGTCGAGAGCCAACGATTCGAGGCTGAAGCCGCCGCCGCCGGGTGTTTACAACACCCGAATATTGTCCCCATCTACGAGTTGGGGGAGCACGCGGGCCGAGCCTATTTCTGCATGAAGTTAATCCCCGGAAAGACCTTGGCGGATTTTCTCGCCACCGGGCCGCTTGATCCAAAATGGGTGGCACAAATCATCAGTCAGGTCGCGCGCGCGATCGACTTTGCACATCAACAAGGTGTGTTGCATCGTGATTTGAAGCCCTCCAATATCCTGCTGGACGATGAGGGCATCCCCTACGTGTGTGATTTTGGCCTGGCGAAACAAGCTTGGGCAGCCCAGAGCCTGACCAAATCGGGAGCCGTCATCGGCACGCCAGCTTATATGGCTCCGGAACAAGCCGCTGGAGCGCGGGGGCAACTGGGTCCCACGAGTGATGTCTATAGTTTGGGGGCGATCCTTTATCATTGCCTGGCGGGACGGGCTCCCTTCCAAGCCGATTCACCGGTCGATGTGTTACTCATGGTATTGGAGCAAGAACCCTTGTTGCCCCGCCAGGTCAATTCGAACTGCGACCGCACCCTGGAAATGATCGTGTTGCGTTGTATGCAGAAGCCCCAGGATTTGCGGTATCCGACGGCTCGCGCTCTGGCCAATGATCTGGATGCCTATTTGAATCAACAGCCGGTGTCGGCTGCTGCGGGACGTATTGGACAGATTCTGACCAGCCTGTTTCGTGAAACCCACCACGCGCAAATTCTAAAAAACTGGGGGGTACTGTGGATGTGGCACAGCCTGGTCGTGCTGCTGGCTTCCATCGTGACCAACGTCATGTATTGGGGCGGAGTGGAAACAAGACTTTATTATGAACTAATGTGGGGAATTGGATTCACGACTTGGGCGATCGTGTTTTGGTTGTTGCGGCGGCGGCAGGGGCCCGTGACATTTGTTGAACGCCAGATCGCTCACGTTTGGGCAGCCAGTATGTTGGGAGTAGTGATGCTGTTTCCCTTCGAAGGTTTTTTGGGGATCGGGCTGTTGCGATTGGCACCTGCCATCAGTGTCGTGGCGGCCATGGTGTTCCTGGTCAAAGCTGGAATGCTGTCGGGTGCATTCTATATTCAGACTGCCGTCCTTTTGATCACAGCGCTCGTCATGGCCATTTGGCACGACTGGGCAATGATCATTTTTGGCATCGTCTGCGCCGGTTGTTTCTTTTTCCCCGGCCACAAATATTACCGCAAGGAATACGGCGACTCACCGCGAAGCTAGTGCCCTGTCCAAACTGTCCAAAGGACATGCATTTTCGTTCTCAAGCCCTTACTGAGCCGCGACCAGTCGGGAAAAAGCGGCGGCGCTCCCGGTTTGAAGGATTGGCGTTCCCCCGCAAAACAGGACGGCCGGCCTGGCGATTCGGAGCCCTGGGCAATTTGCGCAGTTTGGGCCAAGTCGCTTGATGGCAATTCGGGCTTTGTATTTGGGGAGCATGTCCAACTCAAATTCAGCGCAATCAAGCATTGGGCTCTAAGAGGTCGGTAGTCTTTGTCTCTCTTGCCTGTCGAGGCACGAGTTTGGCCATTTGGCTTGTGGGGGTGGCGCGATCTGTGTTGTTGAAAAGCGGTATGATCGGCTATCTTGTGGCGGTGCTGGGGATCGGCAAGCGAGCGGAGTATTTGCGGGAAGGGACACGGATGTCAGACTGGCAACATCGATCTGTAATGATTACGGGGGGGACAGGTTCATTTGGCAAAGCCTGTGCTCAAAGGCTGTTGGCGCTCGGGGTTCGGCGACTGATTCTGTTCAGTCGCGACGAGCAAAAGCATGTTCATTTGCGCCGAGAGGTCTTTCCTCCTGACTGCTTTCCAGCGGTTCGCTTTTTCGTCGGCGATGTTCGGGATCGAGACCGGTTGCGGATGGCGATGCGCGATGTGGACTATGTGATTCACGCGGCCGCGATGAAGCATGTCGATATCGCTGAATACAATCCGCAAGAGTGTATTCACACGAATGTGGGCGGCGCAGAAAATGTGATTCAAGCGGCACTCGAATGTGGCGTGCAAAAGGTTGTCGCCCTGTCCACCGACAAAGCCGCCAATCCCATCAACTTGTACGGCGCCACTAAACTCTGCTCAGACAAGTTGTTTGTGGCCGCCAATTCTTTGGCTGGTGAAAATGGCGCTCGGTTTGCCGTCGTTCGTTATGGCAATGTTCTCGGCTCCAACGGCTCAGTCGTTCCACTTTTCCAGCGGCAGCGCGCCAGTGGCTGCTTGACTTTGACTGACCCCAACATGACGCGGTTTATTATCACTCTGGATCAAGGAATTGACTTGGTCATGACCGCTTTTGAATGGATGACTGGCGGGGAAATGTTTGTCCCGAAAATCCCCAGCACGACAGTCCGCGATTTGGCACGCGCCATTGCGCCCGACTGCGCCCATCGGATCACGGGGATTCGTCCGGGCGAAAAATTGCATGAATGCATGATTCCGGCGGATGAAGCTCACTTGTCCGTCGAGTTCTCACAGCATTTTATCATTCAGCCAGCATTGCGAAGTTGGACGGCCCAATCGCCTGCCTATCCGGAAACCGGTATTTCCTGCCCGGAAGGTTTCTCGTACGCCAGCGATAACAACCGCGACTGGTTGTCGGTGGAAGATTTGCGCCAATTGATCGCACGCCACGCGCCGGAAGCCAACCGACCTGCCGTCGCCACGTTGCCGCAGGTCGCTTGAGAAGGATGCTCCATGTTGCCTTACGGACGACATACCTTAGAGTCTGACGACTGGCAGGCCGTGTACCGTGTCCTGCAAGGGGATTGGCTGACGACTGGTCCGATCGTCGAACAATTTGAAGCGGAGTTTGCGGTTGCGACCGCAAGTGGCGAAGCCGTGGCCGTCAGTAGCGGTACAGCAGCCCTTCATGCGGCCATGTATGCGGCTGGCATCGAACCGGGAGACGAAGTGATCGTACCCGCGTTGACCTTTGTCGCCACGGCCAATGCGGCGGTATATCTTGGCGCCACGCCCGTTTTTGCCGACATCGATGCGGAGACACTGCTCGTCGATCCGCTCGACGTCGCCAGAAAAATCACGCCGCGGACCCGCGCCATTGTGGCCGTCGATTACGCCGGTCAGCCTTGTGATTATGCAGCACTCCGAGATCTGGCTGACCAACATGGTTTGGCACTGATTGCCGATGCCTGCCACTCGTTAGGTGCGTCGTTTGGGGGGCAACCGGTCGGCGCCTTGGCCGATCTGAACTGTTTTAGCTTTCACCCCGTGAAACCAATCACCTCGGCTGAAGGCGGGATGGTTACGACCAAGTCCAGTGATTGGGCTGCAGCGATTCGGCGCTTTCGCAACCACGGCATCGACTCCACGGCTCGCCAAAGACAATTCGAGCGAGTCCACCATTACGATATGGCTGACCTTGGATTCAACTACCGGATGAACGAATTGCAGGCGGCGCTGGGTCTCAGCCAACTGAAAAAGCTGACACGATTTACTCGTCGCCGCCATTGGTTGGCCTCAATCTATGATGAACGTCTCGGGCCGATGGCCTATGTCGAGCCGCTGGCTCGGATGCCGGACCGCAGCCACTCCTTTCATCTGTATGTCGTCCGGTGGCGTGAAAAACTGGCCGGTTACACGCGCGACCAGGTATTTCAACACTTGCAAGGGATGGGCATTGGCGCCAATGTTCACTATCCGCCGGTCTATCGGCATTCCTTCTACCGCCGCCAAAGGGGAGCTGCGGATCATGCTTGTCCTCATGCGGAACAAGCCTACACCGAAATTCTGTCGCTGCCGCTGTTTCCCAGCATGACGCGGGCCGAACTGAATCGTGTCGTTGACGGATTGGCGATTGATACAATGGGCCAGCTACGGGCCGCCTGATTGAGAGAGCGTACATCCATGGAGCCGATCCGACCCGTGCATCGAGTAGTGGCCATCGTGCAAGCTCGCATGGGAAGCACACGGCTGCCGGGCAAAGTGCTGCAAACCATCGGACATCAGCCGATGTTGGATTGGGTTATGAACCGATTGCATCGCTGCCGGCGGGTGGAGCAAGTTGTGGTGGCGACGACAGACCGTGAATGGGACCAAGTCTTGGTGGACTACTGTCGCGACCGAGGCTGGTCAGTATTTTGTGGACCCGAAAACGACGTGTTGCAACGTTACCTGGAGGCCGCGACCTGGAGCAACGCAGATGTCGTCGTGCGCGTGACGGCTGATTGCCCTTTGATTGACCCAAAACTAATCGATGACGTCGTGGACCGATTGTGCCAAACTCGGCATTGCGAATATGTCAGCAACTTTTATCCGGAGCGCCGGTTCCCGCGCGGTTTGGATTGCGAGGCCTTTTTTGCCGAAACGTTGCATCGCGCGGCCAGACTCATAGGCGAAGCATCGCGTTATCGCGAGCACGTCACGCTCTATTTGTATGAGCATCCGCAATTGTTCGCTTTGGGCGAGTTCACTGCGGACGACGATTGGAGCCACCTGCGCTGGACTGTCGATACATTGGCGGACTGGGAGTTGATGGAAGCAGTCGCCACCTGGTTTGGACGAGATGATTTTTGCTGGCAAGATGTGTTGGCAGCTTATACCGACAACCCGCATTGGCTGAGCATCAATAACGAAGTCGCACAAAAAGTCGCATGACACTTCCAATTTGAGTGTGGACACCTCAATGATTCGCTCTTTGG
>DAOLCX010000275.1:0-4726 GCA_035327685.1 Pirellulaceae bacterium
TCTTGAAACGGTATCAGGAGAAATTCGGTACAACGATATTGCTGACCAGCCACTGCATGAAAGACGTGGCTGCGTTATGTCGTCGCGTGGTGATTATCGCTAATGGCCAAATCCATTATGACGGTTCGTTGTCGGGTATTGTCGATGAATTCAGCTCCGAAAAGATTGTCACCTTGCAATTGGCTCGTGAGGAGGATTGTCAACAAATGCGGGATATTCCGGGCCTTGTGGAAATCCGGCCGCCGGAAGTGCGGTTCCGAGTGGGGCGTGACGATGTCGCCAAGACCTTGACGCATTGGCTGAGTGCCTTGCTCGTGAGCGATGTTGTCGTTGAAGACCCGCCGCTGGAGGAAGTCATCGCCAATGTCTTTTCGCAGGCAGCCAGCGCACAACAGAGGCGTATGTTGGAAGGTGTGGCCCGCTGATCCATGACCCTGCCAACACACACATCGGGCGACGCGGCCACCAGTTCCGACCGTTATGGAAACAGGATGCTGTACCGAGCGCAGCGGAAACTGGCCATGTGGTGGACGTTTTTTCTGATTGCCTTGCACGAACGGATGGTTTATCGCGGCGATTTCATGTTGGGGACGTTGATGCGATTTCTCCCGACGTTGACGCAGATTTTCCTGTGGTGGGCTATTTATGATGTGGTGACCGGTGACGGCCATGGTGACGGCCAGATTGCCGGGTATCGTTTTGGCGACATGGTGGCTTATTACCTGCTGGTCACGATCAGCCGAGCGTTTTCCAGTATGCCTGGATTGACCGGAGGGATTGCCAAACAGGTTCGATCGGGCGAAGTCAAAAAGTTCTTGATCCAGCCGGTGGATATGATCGGGTTCTTGTTGATTCAAAGAATGGCTCACAAACTGGTTTACTACTGGATTGCAGCGATCCCCTTTGCAATCGTGTTTTTTTTGTGCCGTGGTTTTTTTCTGGAAGGATGGCCCAGCCTGCCAGTGATGCTCGTCTTTGTGTCCTCGTTGATGTTGTCGTTCTTATTGGGATTTTTTCTGGAGTGTTGTCTGGGGCTGTTGTCGTTTTGGCTGCTGGAAGTGACCTCGTTGAGTTTCATTTACATGTTGCTCAGTTTTTTGCTGTCGGGACACATGTTTCCATTGGAGTTGTTGCCGGATACACCGTTGAATGTGCGGGCCCTGGTCGATTTCTTGCCACTCAAATACTTAGCGTATTTCCCGGCAGCGGTGTTTTTGGGACGGATGGAATGGGAGGCGATGTGTCGCGGGTTGTGGATCGAGATGGCATGGGTCGTGTTTTTTGCCATGTGGGCTCGAGTGTTGTGGTGGCGCGGTGTCCGTCGTTACAGCGGATTCGGAGGTTGAGAGATGAGCGCAGGGACTGACGATCAAATTCCCTCGTCTCAACCGGGGCTGCGCCAACGGATGAACGGTTTCAGACGATATTTGACGGTCTGGTGGATATTCTGTCGCAATTCGTTAATTCGCGATTTGTCGTTTCGCACCGATTTTGTGCTGCAGTCGGTTTCGTCCATGGCCTGGGCGCTGATGAATTTTGCCTTGTTCAAGATCATTTACCAACATACTGAGTCCATCGGTCGAGACACGGGTTGGCAACAACACGAGTTTTTTGCGTTTTTGGGAACCATTTGGATTATCAACGGGATCGTCCAGGCACTGTTCATGTCCAACTTTGACGAATTCAGCGACATGATCCGTTTGGGGAACCTGGACTTTGCATTGGTCAAACCGATCGATACTCAGTTTTTGATTTCATTTCCCAGGTTGAATTGGTCACAGTTGCCCAACGTAGCGTTGGGGATCGCGCTGGTGGCCTTTTCATCGTACCAATTGATTCAAGACCCGCACAAGTCTTATGTGTTTTCCTGGTTCACGCCGTTGGCGTTCGTGTTTTTTGTCGCGTGTGGGATCGTGGTGATGTATGGCGTGATGTTATGTTTGGCATCGACCAGTATCTGGCTGGGCCGCAATCAGAATTTGTATGATTTCTGGTTCTACATTACCAATTTCTATCGCTATCCAATGGAAATCTACAAACGGAATGGGATTGGTTGGGCCTTGTGGGGTACGTTTACCTTTGTGATTCCGATCTTGGTCGTCTCGAATGTTCCAGCGCGAGTTATTGCACAGCCACTGGGCGCACCGTGGCAGATTTGGGAATGGATGTTCGCCGGCTTCGCGGTAGTCGCGGCGGTGGCCACCTTGGCGGCCAGTCGTTATGTGTTTCGCGCAGCGCTGTACAGTTATCGCAGCGCCAGTAGTTGATATGGAACGGATCAGACTTTTGTCAGGTTCTGTCAGCTTGGAAAGTCTGACGTAACCGGAAGCGGCATCCAGCGGAAAGGGATGTTGGTAGAACAATGGTCCTCAATTGTTCGAAACCCTGGCGGGGTTTACCATCTTAAAAAAGTCAACCATTGACGATCCTTGTTCTACCATGTCGTGAACACTTGCAGACAGACATGCTATTGGCGGCAGCGCGCCAACAACCGCTCGAAATCTTCGCGGCGCGACGAATTGTGCCAGCCGGGCGGGACCGCCTTCAAGTATTCCAACATCTGCAATGCCTGGTTGCGCTGACCGGTTTCCAGCAATAACCAGGCCACATAATACTTGGCTTCATACCATGGCTCGGAATGTTCGGGAGTCGCCGCTGCGATTTGGCGCCATTGCGCCAACGCCTCGGTATAATGGGTTTCGGAGTCCATCCAGGTCAGGCCCAACTCGCGTTGCAAATCGAGCCGTCGCGGAAAGCGGTGAATCAATTCTTTCAAATGTTCAGCCGCCACGGAAATTCGGCCTTGCTGCCTCCACAATCGGGTCTGCTTGAGCCACAACGGAAGGCGTGCCTGGTCGCCGGATGTTTGCGACAACAATTCGTCGAGCAACTGCAGTCTCAATTCGACAAATGGGTCCGCGCCGGGCTGAGCTGCGATGGCTTCCAGAGACAGCAGGCATTCTTGAATCGCCTGGGGAAAGCGGCGAATTTCATCCATGTCGGATAGATAGATCTCTGGTAACTGCCCAACGGCCGCGCGCAAGGCGACGCGCTGGGCTTTGGCCACCGCCAACACCAGCGGCTGGTCAATAGCGGGGACAATCCCCAGCATGGCATCGAGCCATTTCACATGGTCGCTCCAACCGTCTGGGCGAAAACGAATCGTCACGCGACCGATCGCAATCGCCAGTTGCCAATTGGAAGCTGAAAGAGTTTGACCCGAACCTTGGCTCAAGCTGAACAATCGTTGCAGCAAGTCCAACAGACGTTGAGTCTCCGGCCCCAGTACCGCAGGGTTTTTTGCCGCAACCAACTCCAGATATGCTGGGGCGGCCAATGCCAATTCGCGATAGGCGTTTTCCGCATGAGGGCTGGATGGCGAAACATCGATCAGCCACTCGACGACTTGGGCCGTGACCGTTTCGTTGAGCTGCAATCGGGCCAGCCAGATTCGAGCTTGATCACTTGATGTGCGCCGCGGCCAGCGATCGACATGTTCGGTGAGCAACCGCCGGTATTCGGGTTGTAGTTCCGGATGTTGTTGCAGAGCTTGCGCCACACACCACGCGGCGCGCAAATGGACGGTGTCCGCCAGGTCGTGATCGGGTTGGCGGGCCACCAAATGTTCCAAGTCGCGCGCAGCCCGCTGGAATTCTCCGTTTTGTTCGAGCAGAGCGCTTTGTTTCAGCGCCAAGGTAAATGCGACTTGCCATGCCGCCCGGTCCGAGCCTGTCAAATCGAGTTGTTGCATGGCCTGCTGATATGCGGTTAGCGCGTCTTCATATCGTTTGTCACGAGCGGCGGAATCGCCAACACGGATCAGAATCTCGATGGGGGTCGACGAGTTATCATTGCGTGCAGTGTTTTGTCGGGCCGCGCCGCTCACCAGGTGGTTTTCGGCCAGTCGCCCCCAATAGGGCCCGTGTCGGGTTTCAATCAGCCGCGTCAATTCGCTGGCTTCAGCCAGCAACGCATCGCGCTTTTCGAATTGACGCCGACTGGCTTCAGCCAATATCAATCGCAAAGCGGCCACCGCAATTCGCGGGTGATGGGAGCCGCGCTGCACCTCACGGCGCCACCAATCCAATGCGGCGTCGGGTTCGAAACCTGCTCCTCCCAAGTCCAAACGCTCAGTCCAATAGTCAATGGTCGATGCCGGTGGGAGTTGCGCGGTGTCCAATTGTTGAAAAAGCTCGATCGCTTTGTCGAGGTTTCCGGACATTCGCAGCGCGGTGATTCGTAGTAGTTGCGTGGACGTCCACAGCGCGTTGGCCGGATCGACTTGCCGCAATATATCATCCAGTTGTTCCAGCGCGACGTGAAGCGAGTCGAGCCGGGTCACCTCGTCTGCGTCGGCCAGTTCAGCGCGTAGTACATGGCATTGTGCAACTTGAAATCTGAGGTTGTTGGCCAGTGCCCTCCATTCGTCCCCTGTCAATCTGCCGTCGGGACTTCGGGTTCGCGGTGCCTGAGGAATTTGTTTAGCCACTTCACGCTGCAACTGGTCCAACAGACTCCGGGCCGACCTGAGGCAAACCGTAGCCGCGTCGCGCAGGGACTCGTCGCCGTTTCTCACCGCCAGTTCCTGAGCCAGCAATCGGCCTTCGGCGACCAAACTCAAGCCTTGTTGGACTCGGGCCAATAACGCCTGTGGGTGATCAGGTCGCGCCGCCAAGAAGTCATCCGCCACACTCCGCGATTGCTCCCACCCTGCACCGCGTTGGCT
>DAOLCX010000276.1:0-4719 GCA_035327685.1 Pirellulaceae bacterium
ATCGACAACTCAATCGGTTATCGTGTGGCTGCCGAGATGGGGGTCGATCCGACTTGCTTGGATTGCGCACTCCCTGACGAACTCCACGGGGACACCTGGCGGTGGTGGCTGCGAGAATTTGGCAGTGATGACCCAGAAACCGAGTTGAGTGTCACCGAATCGCCGAATGGACCACCGCGGCAGGAGGCGCCGACCGTCCCCACCAATCCGCGCCAACTCAACCAGCGTCTGCCTTCTCGGCCTCCTCCGGAACAATAAACGGCGCTGGGACGAACACGTTTAGAAAACGTGGCACCACGTCGATGGCCACCGGCAAGACGCCACCAGGATCGCCGTCCAATTGATACGGTACATCGTGATCGGATTCGATCCGCACGGATTTGCAACGATCATGTGTCGCATCACGCCAGCGACGTTGTTGCTTGAGCCAAATCGTAAAGATGTACATCAGGCCGTTCCAAAACGAGCCTTTCTCAAACGTGCACACGTCCAACGTCGCATCGAAACCGCTGGCTTCCGGAGCAATGGCCAAGTTCATCGCATAGCGCGGCGCGTTAAACACAAAGGCCCAACTGGGGTGAACAGGGAGCGGTTTCCCATCAATCACGACACGCAATGCCGGATAGCGATAACTGGTGATGGTCTCCCACAGTGGCCTCAAATACGATAGATGCCCGATATTTCCGCGCCGTTGTCCATGCATCCGTCGGACCACGGCCGCATCAAACCCACAACTGGCCATGATCAAGAAATATCGCCCGTTTGCTCGCCCAACATCCATGGTCACGACGCGGCCATCGTCAATCATCTGGGCAACCTGATCAGGATCAGGACTGATTCCCAAGTACTTTGCCAACAGATTCTCCGTCCCTAACGGCAATACCGCCAACGGAAACCCGGCAGGCAATCGGTTCACCAACAAACCTGCGGTTCCGTCACCACCCGCACAGACCACGGCCTGCAAGGAATCTTCGGCTTCGAAACGGGAGACGGTGGCCAGTATCTCATCGAGTTGTTCGGCGGCATGTGTCGCAAAGCCGCGTCGTTCCAGCCGTTCCGCCAAAGCGCGGACCATCCCTAAACGTTGTCCCGTCCCCGATTTGGGATTAACCGCAATGACAACGTTATTTCTTCTTTTTCTTCTTTGCGCTGGCATCCGCAGAGCCGTAAGATTCGCCAAACTTTTTGCGGAATTTTTCTACACGACCAAGTGCGTCCACAAACTGCTGGCGACCGGTATAAAACGGATGGGAAGCACTGGAAATATCGACGTAATAGACGGGGTACTCGTTGCCGTCCGTCCACTTGATCTTCTCGTTGGTCCGAATCGTGGAACGCGTCAGAATCGCGAAGTCCGCCGTCTTGTCCTTGAAAACGACGTAACGATAGTCCGGATGGATTTTGTCTTTCATGATTTCTCAATGCTCACTAACGTAAAACTGGCAATGTGGCATTGTAACGGCTGCGTGTCGATCATCAAATGGGGTTTTCAAATTCGAGGAACTGCCCATGGCCGAAGAAGTTGCCCGCTTTCCTGCGGAAAGACTGATTGACTTTTCAACCCGTGTTTTTGAGCATTTTGGAGTGCCCAGCCCCGACGCGCGTCTGGCGGCCCAGGTTCTGGCGGCCAGCGATTTGAGGGGGATCGAGTCGCATGGTGTTGCCAGGCTGCACACCTATTTCGATATGCTCTCGTTGGGCCGAATCAACCCTCGCCCTCAAATCCGCATTGTCCGCGAATCCCTCAGCACTGCCACCGTCGATGGCGACAACGGCTTGGGGTTAGTGGTCGGTCCCAAAGCCAATGAGATCGCGATGGACAAGGCTGCTGAAGCCGGAACGGGATGGGTCAGCGTATGCCATACCAACCATTTTGGGATCGCGGGATACTATGTGTTGAGAGCCTTGGAACGCGACATGATTGGTTGGGCCATGACGAATTCCACCAAGCTGGTGGCTCCGCTTTGGGGCGCCGAACGGATGCTGGGAACGAACCCCATCGCCATCGCCTTTCCCGCCGCCTCGAACCCGCCCATTGTCATTGATCTGGCAACCAGCGCCTGTGCCTATGGAAAAGTCGAAATGGCACGGCGCCGAAATGAACCAGTGCCGAGCGGTTGGATTATTGACTCGAAAGGCGCCAACACATTGCAACCAAACGAGATGGTGGATGGCGGAGCGCTGTTACCATTGGGAAGTTTTCGCGAAATGGGAGGCCACAAAGGATACTGCCTGGCGACCATGGTCGATATTCTGTGCTGTGTATTGAGCGGAGCCAACTGGGGCCCCTTTGCCCCACCGTTTGCGTTGCGGCAAGAAATCCCCTCGCGAAGTGTTGGGAAAGGCATCGGTCATTTTTTTGGCGCCATGCGAATTGACGCCTTTATCGATCCGGCCGAGTTTAAATCTCAAGTTGACGAATGGATTGCCGTGTTTCGAGCTACCAAACCGCAACCCGGAACTCCCGGTGTCCTCATTCCGGGCGATCCAGAATTCCAGGCCGAACAAGAACGGTCCGCTCACGGCATTCCGTTAATCGAACCGGTTGTCGAAGAACTTCGCGATATCAGCCGGCAAACTGGAATTCCTTGGGAATGACCTGCCCTGAGTACCTGTCCAAACCACTCGCCTGGTCACTGCATCGCCCTAGAATTGCAACGGGACCGCGACACGGTCAGGTCACCGGTCACGGACTCAGGCGAAATTGCCTGACGGTGGAACAATTGTCCTCACTTGTTCGTCTTTGGGAAATGGTAAACCCAGCCAGGGTTTCGAACCATTGAGGACCATTTTCCTACAATGTCGCGAAAGGTTGAAAAATGCAGGAAATAACCCGCGCAAAATGACTTTATATCAAGGCATTCCTATTGATGGTCTTGGGAACGTTGGCCTTCGCGCTGGCCTGATTTCTGGCCCCCGACCTGCGGTTCACGGTTCTGATGGGAATCGCCATTTGGGCGTTTTGCCGCGACTGCTATTTCTTGTTCTATGTTATCCACCACGATGTCGATCCAACGTATCGATAAGATGGACTGATGGCGATGATGTTTTGCCTCGTCAGGAAGGCGCGTCGCGACTAATAGTGGTGAACGTCCATCTCAATCGCATCGCGATCGGTCGTTGAACCGAATAGCATCGGGAGACTTATTCCGGTCCGGAATGTGCCGTCGGTTGGGCTGAGCCCTGCTTCTGACCGGAACAAAACTCCCGCCCCCCCACGGCGCCCCACTCAGTCAAGCATCATCATTCCAAATCGCGTCCAATTCGCGTGAGCTGGGCATCCCCTGGCTATTGGAGTCCCAGCAGCTTCAATATTTTTGGATGGACTTCTTGTCGGCTTGCTTCATACTTCTTAAAGTCCGCCTCGTCTTTGGATTGGGAATAAGCACTCAGCGCTTCAGCGCTCTGCGCCAACAAATCATTGATTGCCAAAAGATGATTGATAGCCTCTTGATCCTCCTCAATAATGTGTAGCCCTCGAATGACTCTCAATTGATCACTGGACACCAAGGTCAAAGCCCGGATCGTATCCAGGGACAATTTGGCTTTCTCACTGTCAATCACGTCGGATTTAAACAGATCGGCAATCATGGCGATGTAATCTTGGGTGATATAGACATTAATGCCTGCCAGTGCGCCGATGCACACCAACCGTTCATCGTCTTGGGCTTCTTCTACATCTTGAGAAAGCGGGCTGTCCGATACCGGCCCGGCGTTTGGCCTCGACCAGATGCCAATAGCAAATAACGCGCAGACGATCGAAAGGAATGGCCATCCACCTTGCCACTTCATCATGAACATTTTCTCCTCAAATTAGTTGTTTAGTTGAGTTAAGGAAGTCCGTACATGGTCGGTGACTACGACTCCCATCAACGTGAACGCAGACACGTCGTAAATTCCAACTTGAACGAACTGGCCGACCAAACGCGAGTTGCCATCGAAAACCACAATCCGATCGCAGTGCGTGCGGCCCGTTAACTGCAGGAGCCCCGCTTCGCCACCCGAGGCCTCGGACTTTTTGCTCGGCCCTTCGACCAAGACCTCTACGGTTTGCCCCAGGAATCGCTGATGGTCCTCCTCGCTGATCGCATTTTGAATCGCCAACAACTCGTTGTTTCGCCGCTTTTTGATCGAGTCCGGCACGTCATCCGACAGATGTTCGGCCGCTTTGGTCCCTGGCCGTTGGCTATACTTGAAAATAAAACTATTCTTGAATCGGCAGCGGCGGACCAGGTCGCACGACTTGTGAAAATCATCTTCAGTTTCACCGCAGAAACCGACAATAAAATCGCTGGACACCGCCGCGCGATTTCCCAAGATTTCTTCAATCCGTTCCATCATTTCCAAATAATCGCGCACCGTGTAGCCTCGTTTCATCCGGCGCAGCACATCGTCGGAACCACTTTGCGCCGGAACATGCAAGTAAGGGGAAACTTTGGGATAATCGCGGATGGTTTCCAACAACTCGCGTGTCATGTCCTTGGGATAGTTAGTGACAAATTTGATACGTCGCAAACCTTCGATCTCGTGCAAAGCTTGCAGCAAGTGGCTCATCCGCGTTTCCCGATCGCCGTCGCGGTGGCGATAGCTGTTGACAGTCTGGCCCAACAGTGTGACTTCGACACATCCTTGATCGGCCAACCGGCGCGCCTCGTTGATAATCTCGGACGGCGGGCGGCCTTGTTCGGGACCCCGCGTCATGGGAACAATGCAATACGT
>DAOLCX010000277.1:0-4707 GCA_035327685.1 Pirellulaceae bacterium
GCCGAACGTTTTTCGGAATCGGAATTCCGGCCGGCGTTAGCGATTTTGACGCGCGTGATCAGCCGGAGCGGTTCCCAACGCGTAACGCTGGACGTGGGGCACAAAGCCTGTGCGGCAGATCAGCCCGCCGGAGCCCGGCTGTGGTTTCCCGAATTTCCTGATGCAAAAGAAGTCCAGCATTCGGAGGAGCATCTGGTGATTGAAACGGACCGAGCAGTTTCGCTGCGAGTGGGTGATGTGTTGTTGGCGATACCGCGTCACGCTTGTCCCACAGCCGCCGTATATCAATTGGCCACCGTGATCGCGCAGGGGGCCATCGTCGATCAATGGCGTATTGAAGCGCGGAACCGCGTATTGACAATTTGAAACCCGTGCGAACGGTTACCAACCTCCGCCATACCCACCGCCTCCTCGATGGTATTGCAACTCCTGATAGCTGGAATAGGCCATCATTCCAAACAGGATGGTCATAAAAAAAGCTTGTTGCATCATGCCGAAGACAGCCAGTGCGCCGCCAGCCAAGATCGATAAGATCAACGACGTTTGCAAACCGCCGCGCGGATCCACAAGCGTAAAAAAGTTCCTCGCGATTTGCCCGCCATCCAGCGGAAAGACAGGGATCAGGTTGAGGACATTCCAAAAGACGTTGCAAAATAAACCAATAAACAACACCAAGACCAACGCTTCGCGACCGGCATGAGGCGTTCCTTTCAGGTCGGGCAACAGCAGTGGGAAAACGCCAAAAAATTCTAAGGAAATCTTCCCCCCCAAGGCGAATAGCACGATCACTACCAGCAAACCGGCCAACAGGAAACCCGCCAATGGACCGGCAAATGAAATCACGATTTTTTGCGCGGGACCGATGCGGCCAGCACGCGCTCCGCGCCAACTGCCGAAATCAGAAATCGCCAATCCCCCCATCCAATACAACACAATTCGGGCCGGCATCTTATAAAACCGGTAAGCCAGTGCATGGCCCATCTCATGAACCAGGATCGACACGAAAAACACGCCGCACAACAAGAGTAAAGCTACACCCGTGTTGGTGATACTGGGATCGCGCAAAATGCCCTGTCCCAATATGAGCGGCAACAGGAAAAACAGCGGATGGACCCGCACCGGGATTCCAAACAGATTGAATTGTAAATCGTAAGGTGTAGATTGTGGTTCAGATAGCAGCACGACAAGCCTCGGCACGCGCCAGGTACAGACAATATTCGACGCTGTTCAAATGTACCATAAGTCAACGGCGAGTTAAAACCGGGATGAAGTATCGTTTCGCATGGGCTTGGTTGGAGGGTGCCTGGCATCCCGAGGTGACTCTCAGCGTCCAAGATGGAATAATCTGCGCTATCCAAGTCGGCGCTGCGCTCGACGCCAACCTCTCCGGCCACGAAAACGTACAGCAGATTCCGGGCGCGGTTTTACCGGGAATGCCCAATCTGCATAGCCACGCTTTTCAGTGGGCCTTGGCCGGAAGGAGCGAGTATCGCACTCAAGACCGAGACAGCTTTTGGACTTGGCGAGACCAAATGTTTCGACTCCTCGAAACACTGGACGCCGACCTGATGTACCGTATCGCGCGGGATGTGTATGGGCGGATGGTGCAAGCGGGTTATACGTCAGTCGGCGAGTTTCATTATGTGCACCTCGATCCCGAATTGCGGCTTCCTTCGCCCAGCACACTTTATGCGGATGTCTTAATCCAAGCCGCACTCGATGTGGGATTGGCGATCTGTATGCTGCCCACCCTTTATCAACGAGGCGGTTTTGATGGTTCCTTGCTACAAGGTGGGCAGCGGCGTTTTCACCTGGAGCAGGATTCATTGCTGGCCATTTGCGATGAATTGCAACGTCGCTGGAAACAGACTTCGCGCGTGCAGATCGGCATCGCTATCCATTCGCTCCGCGCTGTCGCTGGCGAAGTGATCCAGCAGACGGTCGATGCGTTTCGTCGCTGGTCACCGTCCGGCCCGATTCATGTTCACGCAGGGGAGCAAGTGGCCGAAGTGGACCAGTGTTTGGCGGCGACAGGGCAACGGCCCGTTGAGTGGTTACTGAACCACCTCGAAGTGGACGACAAATGGTGCATTATCCACGCCACGCACACGAATCAAAACGAGCTAAGTCGCCTGGCCCAAACCAGCGCTGTCGTCGGATTATGCCCAATGACGGAAGCCAATCTAGGAGACGGATTGTTCGACATCAAGACATATCTGCGCGAAGGTGGTCGCTGGGGTATTGGCAGTGACAGCCAAATCTCTGTTCGGCCGGCGGAAGAATTGCGGATGCTGGAACTCGGCCAGCGGCTGAGCCAACAACAGCGCGTCGTGTTGGCGGATGCTGACCGGTCGTGCGGCGAGTTCCTTTACCTGTCGGCCGCCAGGGGTGGAGCTCAAGCTTTGGGCTTTCCGGCGGGAGAGATCAAAGTCGGACATTGGGCCGATCTGGTGGTGATTGACCTTTCCAATACCTCTTCGGGTTGGTCCCCTTTCGAACTAAATCAACCGGCTGAGTTCAACTCAGTCAGACGTCAACTCGATCAATTTGTGTTTACCGATTCCGTCCTCTCCACGCGAGTCATGACGGCAGGAACCTGGCGATACTAATCATGAACGCTAGTGGACTGTGACCATTGGAACTCAAGGCGCTGTGTCAGCCTAGGAACAGGCCGACCCACATATTTCGCCGCCGCGGTCCCATGCGGCGGACCTTTGAAACGCTGCCCCTGAACTCAAGTGGTCGATGTCCACCAGACAACTGTTTAGAATCGCGAAGTCTCCCATAGTGAATCTTGTCGAAGGATCTCGTACCTGTCAGCCCAGTCACTCGTTGCTCGAGCAAGTGCGGCCAAACACCTAACTGCCCTGATTGCGAAAAGCACTTAATCGACCTGCGAGTTCTGCTGTCAACTTCCGCGCTGGCGCAGTTGCGTTTGTAACTTTTCAAGCAGGTTTCTGAGTTCCTTACCCTGGCTGGTGTGACCATCGTTCACAGGTGAACAACTGAGGACAATGATTCTACAATCACGCTTTACCGCCGATGTCCGTGAACGGTTACGTTCAAATAGTGGGGTTCTTGGTTAGCCAAACGAGCGGTTTCTACAGAGCTTCACGGGCGCGAGTGACGATGTCTAATGCCTTTGCCGGATCGTCCGCACAAGTGGTGAGGTGCCCCATTTTGCGCCCTTTCCGCGGCTCCGATTTGTCATACAAATGCAAATAGGTGGAAGGAAAATCGGCGACCGCCTGCCACTGCGGCGTCCCGGATTGCCACAGATCGCCTAACAAATTGGCCATGGCCGCCGGCAGCCGTTGTTCGAAGACGCCCAGCGGCAGGCCACATACGGCGCGCAGTTGCTGTTCGAATTGGCTGGTCACGGCAGCTTCGATCGTCAAGTGCCCAGAATTATGCGGCCGCGGCGCGATTTCGTTGACCAGTAAAGTTCCATCGGTGGCCAGGAAATATTCAATACAAATCAACCCGACCAGATCAAACTGCTCCGCGATTTCCGCGGCGATATCCAACGCACTTCCCAGTGTGTAGATAGGAAGTTGAGCTGGGGCAACGGACACGTCCAGAATATGATTGACATGTCGATTCTCAATCGGTCCAAAAAAGTCAATCCGCCCGCGAATGTCACGTGCCACCAGGACGGACAACTCGGACTGCAAATCAATGAATCGTTCCAGGGTTGCCGGTTGTTCACCAATTTGACGCCAGGCTAATTCCGCATCGCTCACTTGCCGAATCACGGTCTGTCCTTTTCCGTCATATCCGCCGCCAGAACTCTTCAACACCGAGGGCAAAGGAATCTGGCGGACGGCATCACGCAATGACTCCCAGTTCGGGATGATGCGGAACGGCGCGCACGGTATGCCCGCCCCCGCCAGGAATTGTTTCTCCGCGATCCGGTTTTGAACCGTTTCAAACACGCGCGGCGATGGACGAATCGGTCGCCTGTCATCGATCCAGGTCAATGGTTGAGTCGGAACGTTTTCAAACTCGAACGTGATGACATCCACCTGATCAACAAATCGAAGCAAGGCGTCGCGATCTTGATAGTCAGCCCGCGTGATCTGTTGGGCAAAGTGTCCTGCAGGCACATCCGATTCGGGCGAAAAAATGTGCACACGGTAACCAGTCCGCCGCGCCACCATCGCCAACATCCGGCCCAATTGACCTCCGCCCAGAATGCCGATGGTTTGTCCAGGCAAAATCGGCTTCGTCACAATTCCGAATCCTGCAGGACGGTAAGAGTTTGCTGGCGATGATACGCGTGAAGTTGTTCTGCCAATCGCTGATCTTCCAGCGCCAAAATGCGAATCGCCAGCAGGGCCGCGTTTTTGGCGCCGGCCGTTCCAATGGCCAACGTCCCGACAGGAACCCCGCCAGGCATCTGCACCATCGACAGCAGTGAATCCATCCCTTTTAACGCCTTGGATTCGATCGGCACTCCCAGTACCGGCAAAGGCGTCTGCGCTGCAGTCATCCCGGGCAAGTGGGCGGCACCGCCGGCACCAGCAATGATCACCTTGAGTCCTCGGCTCGCCGCGGAAGTCGCATAGTCCATCAGCCACGCCGGCGTGCGATGGGCCGAAACCACCCGGCATTCGTGAGCCACGTCAAACTCCACCAGGACATCGCGCGCGATGGCCATCGTGTCCCAATCCGAGCGGCTCCCCATAATCCCGCCCCCTCGTGGCG
>DAOLCX010000278.1:0-4699 GCA_035327685.1 Pirellulaceae bacterium
AAGGAGCGTCCGAATGTGCTCACCATCCACGTCGGCGTCGGTCATGATGATGATTTTGTTATACCTCCGTTTGCTCAAGTCCTGGTCGCCCCCCACACCGATTCGAATGGCATTGATAATCGATTGAACTTCTTCGTTCGCCAGGACCTTGTCTTCGCGCGATTTATAAGCATTGATGATTTTTCCGCGCAGCGGGAGGATGGCCTGAAACTCCTTGAGCCGCCCGCCTTCGGCGCTGCCGCCCGCCGAGTCTCCTTCCACCAGATACAATTCGCAAATATCGACATTGCTGCTCAGGCAATCCCGCAACTTGCCCGGCAGACCGCCCCCCCCCAGTACCGATTTTCGCCGCACCTGTTCGCGGGCTCGGCGTGCCGCTTCCCTCGCTTCTGCCGCTTGAATCCCTTTGCGAATGATGATTTTTCCGGTGGACGGTTTTTCTTCGAGATAGGTTTTCAAGAATTCACCGAACGCCGAGTTGACGATCCCCTCGACATCGTTATTGCCCAACTTGGTCTTCGTTTGGCCTTCGAATTGCGGATGCGGCACGCGCATGGAAATGACCGCCGTCAGGCCTTCGCGAAAATCTTCGCCGGTTACTGTCAGATCTTTGGGGTACAGATTTCCTTTGCGGCCGTAGTGGTTGAGCGACCGTGTCAACGCCGTTCGAAAACCGGAGACGTGCGTTCCCCCTTCGTGAGTATTGATGTTATTGGCGAACGAATACACGGTTTCCGTCAATTCGTTGGTGTATTGCAAGGCGATTTCGTATCCCACTCCATCCTGCTCGCCTTGGACATAGATCACTTCCGGGTGCAATGCATCGCTGGACCGATTGAGATACTCGACGAATTCTACGATGCCGCGTTCGTAAAGAAATTCCGCCCCTTCGCCGGTGCGTTGATCCTTAAATAGAATCCTCACGCCACTGTTCAAGAACGCCAATTCCTGCAGGCGTTTGAGCAGTACGTTGTATTCGAATTTCGTGTTGGGAAAGATCTGGTTGTCCGGTTTAAACGTTGTCTTGGTCCCTCGCTTGTCGGTTTTGCCGACGCGCGTGACCGGTCCATCCGGAAGTCCGCGTTCGTAATCTTGTTGATAAACGTGCCCGTCGCGATAGACTTCGACCGAGCACCACTCCGAAAGAAAGTTCACCACGGTCACGCCGACACCATGCAATCCGCCGGTCGCCTGGTAGGCTCCTTTGGCGAATTTTCCGCCGAACTTCAAGACGGTCATCACGCCTTCCAGTGTCGAAACCTCACGGTCCATTTCTTTCGACAACTGTTCGTGAATATCGACGGGAATACCCCGCCCGTCATCTTGCACCGTCACCGAGCCATCGTTGTTGATCGTAACTTGGACCTGGGTCGCCTGACCCGCCATCGCCTCGTCGATCGAGTTATCGACGACTTCATAAACCAGGTGATGCAGACCGCGCGCGGTTGTATCGCCAATGTACATCGACGGACGTTCCCGGACATGCTCCAGGTCGGACAAGTGCTGCAGGTCTTTTGCTGAATAATCAACGGTCGGTTTTTGAATATCGGATTCGTCGTTCATCAGGGCTCGGAAGTCAAAAAACTTAAGGGTTACCAGGTCGGATCGCGCCGACACGAAAAGCTAGACTTTTAATTTTGCTGTGTGGCATCAAGACCCGTAGCTGGGCTAATAACTCGTCGTGTGCAAAAGTGATCTCTTGTAAGACCATGCTGTGGGCAACAGTGATTTCCAACAAGTTTCCTCGGATACCACCGACTTGTGTGGCGCCGGGCCAACGGTCCCCAATCACCTGTTGCCAGGCATGGTCCAATTCCCGGCGACTCAAGCTGCCACCAACACCATATTTGGCGACGACTTGATTGACACAGGCCCCCACAGCTCGCAGCGGGGGTCGTTTGACTCGTCGCTGTTCCCAAGCCTGCATTAACAAGTCGATTTCTCGCGGGCTGTCGTCCATCTCCATTCCGCAAACTATCGCGGTTGCTCCTTCGACATCGGCATGACAATGTAGTCGTAATTGTCGTCTGTTTTGCAGTGTGCCGCCTGGTCCGGACTTTCAACCTCCAAGGTAAATGTCTTTTCCGGAGGAAGCACCTTGAGAAAATCGGAGATGAACCGGTTGTCCAAGCTGATCGTCAACCCTGCACCAGCATAACTGACCGGCATCTCCACCCGCGTCTTGCCGACTTGTTGCACGGAACTCGTCAAGACCAGCGTCCCATCGGTGAAGTTGAAGTCGATACCACGACTCTCGTCGTTGACCACCACCGCAGCCTGTCGCACTGCAGCATAAGTCGGCCCGACGGGAATATCGATGCGCGTCGATTCTGGACGACGAGGAATCACGTCTCGCCATTTCGGAAACCGCCCCTCGACTAAGGTCGTATAAAACACGCCGTTGGGAAATTTCATTAACAGATGATTGCCTTGCGGAATCAAATACACCGGAATGTCGCCGTCCCCCATAATCCGTTCCATCAACTGCATCGAACGGGCGGGAACGATCGTCGAAGTCTCCGGTGCCAACGGTTGACCTTTCACCTTGATCGGTTTTTCCATTTTTGCCAATCGCCGACCATCCGTTCCCACCGCCGTCACATGATCTCCTTCAAATTCCAATAATACGCCACCCAAGGCAAATCGACTGCTCTCGGTATCTGTGGCAAAGATAGTTCTCCGAATCAAATCGCGAAAATCGTCGGCTGTCATCTCATACGCGTCATCGCCACTAAAATCCTTAACGGCCGGAAACTCGTCCGCATTCTGAGCCTGTAAGTCAAAACGACTGAAACGGCCTTCGATCAACGTCCGCTCCGGTGTGGCTTCAATCACCAACTCCTCATCCGATGTTTCCCGCAGAATCATGCTCAGCCGATGGACCGGGATCAAGGCGCTGCCCGGGATGTGGACTTGTACATCGGGCAACACCAAACGGATACCGACTTCACCATCGGTCGCCGTGAGAATCAATTGATTACCTTCTGCCTGCAACTTCACATTCTGCAAAATCTCTCGCGGGCTTCTCGACGGTGCTACGGTTGCCGCTGTCATAAACGCTCGTTGAAAATCATCGTGTTTGAGTGTCAGCTTCATGATGCGTTTCCTCGATCTGGTTGAGTTGTGATTATCGAATTCTTTGTTAGATATTTATTTCATCTTCATCGTCAGCAGAGCAAACGGTATGTTCGTAACCGCCTGTTATCTGTTGATTGTCCCGTATTTTCCCAGCCAAACCAAGCGGAGGCGACTGTGGAAAACGTGTCATTAGTGTGTTATTCAAGTGGCACTCATTTGTTGACAAATCGACAGACAATGACATGCGGAAATGATTGTCTGCAAAGTCATTCAAGTTAGTGACACATCCAAACAACTTACAAACATGTTTTCCCCGATGTCGTAGCTGTCCTGGCGTTGACTCCAGCTTCATCGTTCCAGTTCGGCATCCATCGTTCCCATTCGGTTTGCAAACGGTCGATGGTTGTACGCAAAGGTTGATTGTCGCTGTTCAGAATCCGTTCGATTTTGTCGCAAGCGTGAATAATCGTGGAGTGATCCCGATTTCCAAAGTACTTGCCGATTTCTGTAAAACTCAATCTAAGGCATTGTTTAGCCAAATGGATGGCCACATCGCGGGCTACGACCAACGATTGCCGACGAGACGGCCCCCGCAACGAGCGGACACTGGTCTGAAACTCCTTGGCGACCAATGCACATAACTTGGATAGACAATCCAGCTTGTCATATTGTGGACGTTCGAGCCATTTTTCCACAAAACCGACGCTGAGCGGTTGACGTCCCCCAGTTCCCTTTGCGGATTTACGCTTCAACGCCATGGCCAAAACCCATTGTTGGAGCATCGGATAACTCCACACGCAACGGTCCACCAACAACCGCAATGCGGCGGGTGTGACCGCCAGCCGTTCGTTTTCCAACAATCGCTCCAAAATCCACCGACGGGCTGTTGCGCCTGGTCTGGATATTGGCAACGAAAGGCCGCAGCATGCCCGACTGCGGAGAGGTTCCGATACGTTTCGCCAAGAAATAGGAGCGGAAAGGGACGTAAAAATTACCAAACTATTTTCTTCTCGCCAGTGATCCAACAAGGTCACCAACACACGTTGTGCCGTCGGATAATGTTCCAACTGATGACCGTCGTCGATCAACACCGCCGGGGCGTTCACATACGTCTGACAGAACTCGTGGAGCGTGTCAGTATGCAAATGAGCGTTGACCTGCCGAGCGAAATCGACGGCGGTCGTGAGAATGGGTTTGTTACGTTGAGCACCGACCAGCTCAACCACATGATGACTGATCAAATGCTTGGCTAACGTCGTTTTACCCGTTCCGGATGGGCCAAACAAAACAAGTGGAAAAAAATGGGGCTGAATCCGGCTGGGATCCAACCACAATTGAACCCACTCGTCGGTGTCGTCGGAGACGTAAAACGCAGCCGATGTCCTGGGCGTTAACCGTTGACTACCGTGGAACTCCGCACGCCCTGAAACGTGGCTTACCGGAATCAAAAACAATTCGTTTTCGGGCTCCGTTTCCATGATTTCTGCGCGCGATTGTGTGCCATTTGATGCCATGACAAATCATACCCGAAACTAGACGACATCGGGAGCGGTCGGACGCTGAATTCGATGTCATCTTTGGCGAAAAGCGGCCACGATTTCGGCCATTTAAGCCGCTCCCC
>DAOLCX010000279.1:0-4692 GCA_035327685.1 Pirellulaceae bacterium
GTGGCTGTTTCAAATTGCCGCCAATGTTTGGAAAGAACGTTGGCGGCGGGAATCGGCCAGGTCGGAAGTTGAGGCTGCGGCTGGCACTTCCGTCAGGCACGCGACCGATTCGCCCGACTTCCATGTAGGTCAGCGCGAACATTTGGAGCAGGTTTGGACATTCGTTCAAACTTTGCCCGAGGTTCAACGTCGCGTGTTGATGCTCAACGTATTGGAGAACCTGTCGCATCAACAGATCGCCGATTGTTTGGGGACCAGTGTGGGGAGTGTCAAAACCAGTTTAAGCATCGCGCGCGCCAAACTCCGCGAGCGGTTTCCTTGAGGATACGTTTACGGGACAACATCATGAACCAGACACTGTGCGACCGTTGGGAAGATTACCATGACGGTGAAATGCCGGCTGGCAGTCGGGCCGCTTTCGCCGAGCACCTGGCCGGTTGTCTCGATTGTCAACAGAAGCTGGAAACACTGACCCGCTGTGAGTTTGATCTGCTGGCCGCCTGGCATCTGCACCATGCCGCCAGTGATGAATGGAGCGGCGCGGACGTCTTCGATGTGGAAGCTGCGTCGCACGCCGCAGACCTTCCGAGCCCGCGTCACCGGGATTCGGCGCTCGGCATCGCAATATCTCGACGCGGTCGCCGCTTGGGTGTTCCGTTGGTTGCAGCCGTCGCATTGTTGATTTTGTTGGGCATTTCGTTTTTGAATTGGAATAGTCCGGCAAAGCAACAAATGGTTGCCGATCCGGAAAATCGCTTGCAACCATCTGTGGAGGTTCAAACTCCGATTGCGGAGCCGGTGCCCAGTGCACTGGTTGATATCTTGTTGCCAACCATCGCAGGTGAACCACAGGTGCATCCAGGATTTACTTTTGTCGAGATTTACCCGATTTTTGAGGTTCGGCCTGTTGTGAAAAAGACGAGACTCTGAGCCTCCGTATCGCATGAACCTAATTATAAACAGGAGACTTTTGATGAATAAGAAAACTCAGTTGATGACAGTCGTGATGATGGTGGTTGGACTCTGCTGCCAGCCGGTAGTCGGTCAGGTGCTGAAACCTGAGCACCAAATTTCAAAACAAGAGGTCCGGGTATTTTTTCTGAAGAGTGCCGACGCAAGCTTGACGTATGACGTGGTCTCAGGCGTGCTGACCCGCGATCAACAATCTGACGTGCGGATGAGCATCGATCCAAGAAACAACGCTATCGTGGTGTCGGCAACTCCAGAAGTTCTCGATAGAATCCAAGAGATTATCAACCAGATCGATATCCCCGCCGTTGCGGAGACAAAGCCTGAGATTCGCACTGCGCAATTGAGTGTGGTGGTGCTGGTCGATGCAGCCGATGAAATCATGGCAGAGTTGCTTCCCATTCCCGGGGCAGGAACCACTCAACAAGATCTATTGACGAATTTGGCCGATTTGCAACGCATTCCCTCTTTTAAACGACCGCGGGTGGCAGGAGCCGTCTTGACACGCATTTCGGTCGGCGGTGATCAACCGGGCCACCTGGACGGCAGCTTCAGTAATGAAAGTTCATCGCGCGATGGCATTTGCGAGTTACAAACGGCAGGCCAATTGAGGATAGATTCATCCAGCACGGATGGGTTCATATTCCAAGGTTCCATCGAGTTGTTGATTCGGCCTAATCTTGAGGATGCTTACCAGACAGAAATTCAGACTCGAGCCGCGTTGACGCGCGGACGCCCGGTGGTGCTGGGTTTCACTTCGTTGCAAGGTATACCCTGTGTCATCGTCGTGGAAGTCTTTTGAAATGTATCGTGGCAATCGCGAGGGCTGTTTACCCACACAACTGTTCGCCACGTCCGGCCTCGCGCTGGAGGTGGCGAACCGCGTGTTGACCCCGAATAGAATTTGTTCAACTCGGAGAACGTGTGCCGACACACTGTCTCGAAAAGATGTGGGGTATAAAGTGGCTTCCGGTCGATGAGCATCATCCGAAGGAGCCGGGCACTCCACAGGCTGGAAGCCTATTCCTCGCCAGGGCGACACGATTTTTCGATGTCCCGAAACGGACGGCGGTTCGCGGCGGTCGCAAAACAAAATAGCCACACGATGTGAACCATTAATTTTCAGGTCGTCTGGGAATACTGGCCGCCGTTTTACTGGGTGGGCGGTTTGAGAAAGGCCTCCGAACCCGTGGATGATGGCGAAGATTCTTGAAGGGGCGTCAGATCGCAGTTTTGCTCCATCAATTGCAGCGTAGTAGTTGACGCACCCAAGTTCTGTTGCACCACTCGTTGTGCCCGGCAGCCCATGTCTGATCGCCAAGCTGAATCGGTCGCCGCGCGGTGCACGAATTCGCGCAACTCGTCTTTGTTGCTGACCACCCTCGCCGCATCTGCGGCCAACAACAACTGCACGACGTCGCGGAAGTTATCCGTACGGGGTCCAAAACAGACCGCCGCTCCCATGGCGGAAGGCTCGATCATATTCTGGCCGCCGCGGGATCCTTGGCTCCCGCCGACATAGGCGATGTCGGCGCGGCGCCACCAGGTGGCCAGTTCACCCAGCACATCCACGACGATGACGGGGCGCTCAACCAGCGCGGATTCGGTTGGCTCGCCTTGCGATCTCTGCAAAAAAGAAAGGCCGCACCGAACCAGATAGTCCATCGCCTGCGGCGCGTTGGCGGGATGCCGCGGGGCTATTACCAGTCTCAATCGAGGCAATTCGGCTCGCAATTTCTCATAGACATCGATGACCCACAGGTCTTCTTCCGGCTGCGTGCTGCCTGCCACCCAGACGCATTCTTCTTCCTCAATCCCAAAAGTCCGCACTAACTGATCATCGGGTTCCAAACGCGTGTGTTGGATGGCGCCGTCAAATTTCAGATTCCCCACGCGATGCACGCGGCTGGCATCGGCTCCCAACTCCACAAAACGTTGAGTGATTTCCTCCGTTTGGGCCGCGATCAAATCGAATCGCTTCAGCAGAGGCCCGACGCATGCGCGAAAACGGCGATAGCGGCGAAAGCTGCGATCGCTCAACCGGCCATTCACGATGGCCAAGCGCACACCCCGACGTTTCGCGGCTCGAATCAGATTCGGCCACAATTCAAGTTCCACCAGGACCAGGCAATCGGGATCGATCCGGCGCAAGGCTCCGCGCACCGCCCACGAGAAATCCCACGGGCAAAAACAGACGGGAATATCGGGGTACTTGTTGCGGGCTACGTCAAACCCGGTTTCCGTCCCAGTCGATAAGACCAGTTCCCAGGTAGGGTGATGTTCGCGGATCAAACGAATCAGCGGAGCAATCAGCGTGACTTCTCCGACACTCACAGCGTGGAACCAGATGCGGGGGGAGTGTTTGGGGGGGACTGAGACGTCTCCCCACAGTCTGCTGCGCCAACCGCGACGGTTTTTTCCGAACCGCCACCGCCGCCAGGCCAGATAGGGAAGGCTGACCAGCAGAGCCAGGAAGTACAGGCCATCTAAGATCAACGACATCCTTGCTCCGCACCACTTCGTGGGGACCGCTGCCCGACCAATTCACCTTGGAGTTAGCAATTCCGATTCATTAGGAGAAGTCGATTCCGCGTCAGGCACTTTGGAACGCGGTAACAACGTTTTCCGATTTAGGGAGCTTCACACTGGCTGGAATTCGGCTTGGAACCGTTGCGTCAACCATCAAGGGCAGCCGCCGAATTCCTGCCAGTGCCACCCAAGTGCATTGCTTCCGTTTGATTTTAGGATCAGCCGCATGGCGTTAGCCACAGTTTCAGCGGCAACAACCGGGGCTAACACCCAACGGCCAATTCGGGTGACCATAACATTTAGTTGGACCAAAGCACAAGTCTCGAAGTCATTTGCGGGCCGCTACTTAGTCGACCTCGTTTTTCCGCAAACAGCATACTTTGTACTTTTTTCCGCTGCCGCAGGGGCAGGGATCATTTCTTCCGACTCGCGCCCCTTTGTATCGAATCGGATCAACTTTGCGATCACCCGTTTGAGACTGGTCAATCGCTTGTTGTTGTTGGCGCGCTGTGTCCCCCATCGGAGCGGCCGGAGCATCACCACGGCCTTCTCGCGTATCGACGAACGTCGTGCTGACGAACTCTCGCGGCAGTTGTTCCACGCGGAATACCAAATCGGTGACTCGGTCTCCAATCGACTTCCACAAACTTTCGAACAGCCGCATTCCTTCCCGTTTGTATTCGACTTTCGGATCGAGTTGAGCCATCCCGCGCGTGCCTACGGCACTTCGCAAATAATCCATGGCGTGCAAATGATCTTTCCAAGCCGAATCGACAATCTCCAACAGCACCATCCGCTCCATGCGGCGCATTTCGGGATGGTAATGGTCTTCAACCAGGGACTCCAATTTCTCCTGCAGTTGCTCAGACTCCAAGTTCTCGATTTCGGGCAATCGCAAGTCCTGGTTGAGGTGTTCGCGGAACCATTGGCTCAGCCGTTGCGCGGAGCCGTTGCCATTCTTCAACGGTATGGCCGCTTCTTGAGTCAATTGATCGACTTGTTGGTGCAGTTGTGCGATTTTCGATTGTGCCAACTGTTGGTATTGGCGGCTTTGATGGACCAGCAATTGCCGGATTTCGTCCCGTTGTTTCGACTTGAAGTCTTCGACCGACAAACCTTCGGCCTTAAAGCGTCCGCGCGCCCACTCCACCAGCCCTTCTCGATCCAGACGAGGTTGTAGCGGTGTCGATTGGT
>DAOLCX010000280.1:0-4685 GCA_035327685.1 Pirellulaceae bacterium
GTCGATCTTCTGTTTGGCATCGGGAGGAACGCAGGCTTCCTCGAACGACCCCGCGCGCAACACCGCGGCCGGTTCGACTAGATTCTGTGGCGGCTGCAGCGCTCGGACTTGGTCGCTCAAACCGAGGACTTTCAATTTGAGTGCCAGGTGGCGATCGGCGTTCATCGCCGCGGTCGATTCGACGAAACGCTTGGGGCGCCCCAGCGTTTGAGACTCGGTCAGTCCAGCTACCAGGATGGCACCGCGTTCGCTGTCCATCAGCGTGCGGACCACCAGGTCACGGGCGATGCGATCGAATTCAGTCTGGTGCTCGCGCCAAGCGGGAGGGCCGTTCGGACCAGGAAAATTCGGGAATGCGATCGTCAAATCGGGCGTATAGCTGGTGTCGAGGTTTTCCGGAATGACATAGAACGTGAAGGCGCGACGAAATGGAGTGTCGTTGGGAGATCGTCCTTCCAACCAGGCCATCCACCGCCCTCCCCGATTGGGCTCAGCGCGCTCATTCAACTCGTCGTCAAACCACCGAGTTTGAAAGTCAACATAGAGCCCCCGGCGGCGAACCTCATCGACATCGCGCCAGATGATCCTCGGCGTATTGCCGATAGTGAAAATCCAGCCACCCGATTTGGATAGTGCGAGTTCCTGCGCCTGAAATTGTTGCCGCTGATGGCCAAGCTCTGCGTTGGCATCCTGCCTCCCCCACAATGGACCACCGGTTAAATTCGTGCCCCCAGCCCACGCCAACCAGAAAACAACCGCCCAACGCATCCATCTGCCAACGGCAGGTGTCGCAGGTCGATCCGTCGACGATGGGCATCTCAGGAACGCGCGAAAAGCAACTTCCACTGATCGGCACATCACACTGGTTGCCAATCGACCCGGTACCGTCAAATACGCGGTTACTCCTGGGTGGCCGACTCTCGGCCAGTGCCGCCCAATTCTCGAAGTCTTATTTCGCATACTCCTCATGGGTATTTTGTAACCGTTCACCGCATTGATGGCCAATCTGGGTTCTGGTGTGTTCCGCAAGTCGTCTTGTCGTAGATCGAAACCATTTAAGTGTCGCAGATCGATTCGTCCATGCCAACTTGTTCTGTCGAACGACTTGCTCCACACACCCTACATTTCGTGAACGGTTACGGTATGTTGACCTGTGCTCTCCTGTTTACACAAAGGAATCACATCGATTATACATAACCGTACCGGTGATCGGCACGAGTCGTTGAAAAGGGCTTGGTGAGTGAAGTGGTACTCTGTTGAGATTTGCAAATCAGAGCGATGACGTTGCTTGAGCACGTGACCGACGAACAACTGCTGGCCCGGGCCGCTGGGGGCAGCTTTGAGGATTTCGAGGTGCTGGTGGGGCGCCTGCAAGGGCGAGTCTTTGGGCTGGCCCGCCGCATGACCGGAAACCACGCCGATGCCGAAGACGTGACACAACAGACGTTTCTCAGCTTGATCGAGCACATCACCTCGTTTCGCGGCGATGCCTCCGTTGCCACGTGGGTCCAGCGGATTGCCACCAATCATGCACTTAAACTCCTGCGCAAAAAGCGTGGACTGACCACGGTTCCCTGGAGCGAAACCCATGACGAGGACTCGTACGCGACCCTCCCGCATCCAGACTATATTGCCCAGTGGAATGAATCTCCCGAATCATTGGCCGAACGGGCCGAGATTCGCGAGCGTGTCGAATTGGCCTTGCAGGCGTTGGATGATAAGTACCGATTAGTCTTCGTGTTGAGGGATATCGAGGGGATATCGATAAAAGAAACGGCGGAAATACTCGGCTTGAGCGAGGCCAACGTCAAGGTCCGTCTGCTGCGAGCGCGGTTGATGCTGCGCGAGCACTTAACTCAGGCATTTGGCGATGAAGCTACACGTGTTTCTCATGTCCACCCGGAATCGTAAAGAGTTTTGTAACCCTTTTCCTATGAAATGGATCAAACCTATCGGGAGTTGACCTGGAATTGTCGCGATGACCTGCGAAGAATTACTCAAAGCGTTAAATGAATTCGTCGATGGAACGCTGGATCTGTCGGCAGCCGAGTGCCAGCAGTTTGCCGAACATCTGTCCGGTTGCAATCCCTGCCAGATCGTTGTGGATAACATTCGCGGGACGATCACTTTGTACAAAGCCGGGGAGCCGTTCCCGTTGCCGGGTAAATTTCAGGCCCGCCTCCATCAGGCACTTCGCCAGCGCTGGCAGGAAAAGTTTGGCACAAACGCTTAAATTCAGGCAGGGGCTGACGGTTGTCGTCAGGGCGACTGCCTGGAAATTTGAACTTGCCCTACCGGTTGCCCCTCCTCACGATCCCCAGGGCGATGTTCGTCGAGAATCGCTTTTAATTCCGCAATCGCTTCCGGATCTTTGGGGCGACCTGCCTCACGTTACAGTCAAATCTGACCTTTCAACGCGACCACTTGGATCGGTATTCCAAACAACTCCAACGTTTCCGAGTTGGTGACTGGCCCGCATTTCTCACACGGCTAGAAAGGAGAAAAGAAACCAAACCGTTGTGCAGTGGTTTCATTGGTAAAATCAAACATTCAGTGAATCGTACTCAACAGGTTTGGTTTTGACCCAGTGTAAACGTCGGTTGTCAACGCAAAGTTCAGCCCATGTTCACGCGTTGACGTATCCCAAATAAATGGGAGTCCGCGAGGTACGGCTCCAAGGGAAAGGTTTGAACGGTTTCAATGCAGCAACAATTCTGTCCAAGTTGTCCGGTGATCGCTCGTAAACCCATTCGACACCGCAGGTGGCACGCGATGACCCGTGCGCCATTCCAGCCAATCCTCCGATCAACACATACCGGACTTTGGCTTGATACAAAGAACGAAGCAAATCTCGAAAACCGGGTTCAGCCGCCGGTTTTCCTTGATGAACTCGTCATTCATAGAGCTTGTTGGTTGTTTAACAAATTTGGCGACGACACGGTGTTTGACGCATCCATCAACGATTGTAACCGATGAGGTAACTCGGTCACGATCATACTTGCAAATTGGCCCGGTCATTGGGTTGAATTATCCGCATCTCGGTGTTTGCAAGTCGTGGGAATCATTTTCGTCTGGGGCCGCGATTCTTGAAACAATGAGCTCCGCCCGCTCGACCATCGTGAACAGGCCTGAATTCCTGGGCGTTTTCCGTCTTAGCGTGCAATAGTGGTATTCTGGGGCTGAGCCCCGAATGTTGTAACTTTTTACCCGCTCGCGGATCAGTCTTATTGTGTCCTCGGCGTGAGGCCACGCAATCGGTGACAATCACCAACCTTCGATTAAATGGAGTGAACCATGTTGCTCAAATATTTCTATGATCCGGCGATTGCTCATGCATCTTATGTGGTGGGTTGCCAGCGCACGGGAGAAGCTGTCGTAGTCGATCCCGGTCGCGATATTCAGCAATATGTCAAGGCCGCCAAAGCCGAGGGTATGCGGATCGTTGGTGTGGCGGAAACGCACATCCACGCCGATTATGTTTCAGGAGCCCGGGAACTGGCGGACCGCCACGGGGCGAAGTTGTATGTTTCAGACGAAGGGCCAGCCGCCTGGAAGTATGAATATGCCAAAGCGTATGACCACCAATTGCTCAAGGATGGCGATACGTTTCTGATCGGCAATATCGAGTTTCAGGTAATGCATACTCCGGGTCACACTCCCGAGAGTATTTCTTTTTTGTTGACCGATCGCGGCGGAGGGGCTGACCAGCCTATGGGAATGTTTACTGGCGATTTCGTGTTTGTCGGTTCCATTGGGCGCCCGGATCTGTTGGAGAAAGCGGCGGCCATGATGGGAACTGCAGAAGCTGGAGCGCGCGAGTTGTTTCACTCGGTGCAAAGGTTCAAACAATTGCCGGACTATCTGCAGCTTTGGCCAGCGCACGGCGCGGGGAGCGCGTGCGGCAAAGGGCTCGGTGCGATTCCCTCCAGCACCGTCGGTTACGAAAAGATGTTTAATCCCGGGTTGCAGTTCGACGATGAACAGGAGTTTGTGGATTACATCCTGGCCGACCAGCCAGAAGCGCCCAAGTATTTTGCGGTCATGAAACGGGTCAACAAAATTGGCCCCACTGTGTTGGGTGATCACCCGCTTCCCGCCAAACTGAACGCGCAAGATGTGGAAGCGGTAGCAGCTCAACAAATGGTAGTCGACATCGGACCGGAATCGGCATTCGCCGCAGGCCACGTCAGGAAATCGATCAACATTCCGCTCAAGTATCTGGCTGCCTGGGCTGGTTGGTTGGTGGATTACGATCGCCCCCTCAGCTTGATTGCGAGCCCCGAGGATCTGCCCGAGGCCGTGCGCGTGCTGCGCAAGATCGGGATCGAAAACATCAGTGGGTATTTTGATTGGCAGGAAGTGGCAGATACGGGATTGCGTACCGAAAACTTCACCGAAGTCACTCCACAAGAAATTGCACCAGCGGTTAAAGGCGGCAAGGTGATCTTGATCGACGTTCGCGGCGACAGCGAATGGAACGATCGCCACATCGAACAGGCACAACGGTGTTTCCTGGCCAAGTTGCCGGAAATGGTCGCCAAGTTTAAAGGTGACTGCACGCTGGTCTTCCAGTGTCGCAGCGGCGGTCGATCGGCCATCGCAGCCAGCATTGCCCAAGCCGCGGGAGTCAAACAGGTTGTGAACCTGAAAGGGGGCATCAACGCCTGGATGAAAGCCGGGTTGCC
>DAOLCX010000281.1:0-4683 GCA_035327685.1 Pirellulaceae bacterium
GGCTGCCGGGTTGCTACTCGCGGGTCTGGTTCTGGCGGTGACGGCTGGGTTGCTCAGTGGTCAAGAATCGCCAACTGGTTTTAATGCCAGACCCGTAACAGTGGGCGCGCTGCTGGTGGTCGCCATTTGGCTTTACGATGTCGTCTGCAAGCCAATGTGGTTTGCGCCCTTGCTGATGGGTTTGTGCCGAGGCTTGAACGTTTTGTTGGGCGCCTCCACCGTTCCTCCCCACCTGATTGAACCCAGCGCATGGGCCGTGCCGAATATTGTCTGGATAGTGGCTGCGGCCATCGCATGTTATACATCGGGAGTCACCTGGTTGGCGCGACGCGAATCGGAGCCCTCCCTCGCCACACATCCGCAAATTCGAACGGAAAAAGTGATCAGCTTGTTGTCAGTTGCTGTAGCCTTTCTGTTGCTGGCTGGAGTGTTTTTCTGGACGCAGCCCGCGCTGGGAGCAGTTGCTGGGCAGCCGAGAACAAACTTTCTCATTCTGTTGGGGGTGACAGCGCTGGTAGTGATCAGGCGAATCGTGGCAGCCATCGCCAGTTCCGAACCGACCACTACGATCTTGGCGGTGGTGACATCGCTGCGAAGCATGATGATGATCGATGCGGCACTCTGCTGGGGAGCGTCGATGGGAGCGGTAACTCCACCATTGACGATCATCAGTCTGCTGGCGGTTTCCGTTTTATTGGGATTGGTTTCCAGGCAGACTTGAGGGAAATAGTGGAGGGGATCGGTATTCTTGTTGCCGACACCCGGCCTACTTTGCCCAGACCAGGATTCCGCAATGTCTGGAAAATGGTGGCTCAGATTGCCAAAGCGCGACTAACGAGGAGGAACGTCGTCGCCGAAACCGCTGGCGACATCGTGGGAAATACTCTCGACCTGCTCCTGCCCCCGATCAAACCGCTGCAGCACACGGACACAAGCATTCCAACGCAAGATCGCATCGGGATCGTTTGGCTGACTCAATTGGGCGGCCCGATCAAAACAGTGCACAGCTTTGCGCAACCAACCCATCGCAAAGTCCGGAGGCAAACCGTGTTCCAATTGAGCTTTTCCCCACCGCTCCAAGACGATCCCCTGATAGTATTCCTGCTCATACGGCGAATCTAATTCCGCCGCCATCTTGAGCGCCGTGTCCAAGCACCCAGAGGTTTGCTTATCAAATTGGTCCGTCAAGGCCAATAAGAGCGTAATCCGGGCATCGCGATTTCGCTCGTCCACTTCCAGAATATCGCGGCAGATACTTTCCGCCTCCTCTGGTTCGTTTAGCAGTCGATACCGGAGCGCGCGTTCCAGGGCTGCCGGAATGGCGCTGGCCGCTATGCGTCGAGGTTCCCACATGGTTTCGATCCTCTGGAACAATTTTAACTCAACTCGCCTCGCCCGTTATGGGTTGCGATGTGGCCCACTGGCGACGATCGGTTAGGTCTTTGAACCGAACAACATGCGCCACAACGCGCGGAGCGGATCGAAAAATCGGTCGGCTACGCGCTCTTTCAATGGAATGATCGCATTGTCCGTAATGGCGATGTTTTCCGGGCAGACTTCAGTACAGCACTTGGTGATATTGCAGTAGCCCAAACCGAGGTCGTCCTTTAGCAAGCCCGTACGATCCGCAGTATCTTGGGGATGCATCTCCAAGCCGGCGACGCGCACGAAAAAACGTGGCCCGCCGAAATCATCGTATTTCTCATGTTCCCGCAAGACATGGCACACATTTTGGCACAGGAAACACTCGATGCACTTGCGAAACTCCTGTACGCGGTCGGCTTCCGCCTGGGAAAAATTTAATTCAGCCTGACCCGCCGGCGGCTGAAATGCGGGGATCGTCTTGTTGACCGTATAGTTCCAGGAAACATCCGTCGCCAGATCCTTAATGACTGGAAACGTCTTCAGAGGACGAATCGTAATCGGTTCGCCGTCCGCGTACTTATCCATCCTATCCATACACATCAACCGAGGTTTGCCATTCACTTCGCCGCCGCAGGACCCGCACTTTCCAGCCTTGCAGTTCCACCGGACGGCCAAATCTGGGGCCTGTGTAGCCTGGACGGCGTGGATGGCATCCAACACCACCATCCCCGGGGCGATAGGGACTTGGTAATCGACCATTTCCCCGCGCTGGGCATCACCGCGAAAAATCTTCAAATGAGCCATCTTCGACATCTGGATCCCCTTCGCTCGTCGTGATCGTCGCCGATCACTCTGATTTCAATAGTTCCTTTAATTCCGCTGGCATCTCAGGAAGCGGGACTTGTGTAATACTCAACTTGCGTTCGCGCTGTTGAACGACCAGATTCACTGCGCCCCACGATGGCGAACTGTCCGGAAAATCTTCCCGTGTATGGGCGCCGCGGCTTTCTTCACGCAACAGCGCAGCCTGGGTCACGGCTTCGCTGATGTCGAGCATATTTTTGAGGTCCAGAGCCAGGTGCCAGCCGGGATTGTATTGGATGTTGCCGCCGACCTTGACTTGGACGGCGCGTTGCCTCAACAGTTGGATCTGTTCCAGCGCATGTTTCAGGTCGTCTTGCGTGCGCACAATCCCGACATACGTTTGCATCAGGGCGCGCAATTCTTCGTGAACCGCGTACGGATTCTCGCCATTGGAATGGTCAAAGGGGGCCAGGGCTTCGTTGGCCTCGGAAGTGACCTGAGCGTCATCGATCGCTCCTGCGGCTTGGGCGCGCGCGTAAGCTGCGGCGTGTTCACCGGCCCGCTTGCCAAAAACTAGCAAATCGGAGAGGGAGTTTCCGCCGAGCCGGTTCGAACCATGCATGCCGCCCGCCGCCTCACCGGCTGCAAATAGTCCCGGTATCGTCGATTCTTGAGTTTCCGGATGAACGCGAACGCCTCCCATCATGTAATGGCAAGTCGGTCCGACCTCCATCGGTTCGCGGGTGATGTCAACATCGGCCAGTTCCTTAAACTGGTGATACATGCTGGGAAGTTTCTTTTTGATCACTTCCGATGATCGTCGCGAAGCGATATCGAGGAACACGCCTCCGTGCGGGGAACCACGGCCCTCGCGGACTTCGCGGCGAATGGCGCGGGCCACTACATCGCGGGTCAACAGTTCGGGAGGCCGCCGCGCTTCAGGCCGCTGGCCAGCCACGACAGCGTCGATCCAACGCGTGGCTTCCTCTTCAGTTTCAGCAAATTCGCCTTGAAACAGTTCGGGAATATAGCGAAACATGAAGCGTTCTCGATTGCCATTCAGCAACACGCCACCTTCTCCGCGCACGCCTTCGGTAATCAGCGTTCCCTGGACACTGGGAGGCCAGACCATGCCAGTGGGGTGAAATTGGACAAACTCCATATCGATCAAATCGGCCCCGGCCCACAGCGCCATGGCGTGTCCGTCGGCAGTGTATTCCCAGGAATTCGAAGTGATTTGCCAACAGCGACCGATACCACCGGTCGCCAACACCACGGCCTTGGAGTGAAACACCATGAATCGGCCGCTTTCTCGCTGGTAGCCGAAACATCCGGCGACACGGCCATCGTCTAACAAAATCCGGCGAATCGTGCATTCCATAAAGACGTCGATGCCGGAATGGACTCCTTTATCCTGCAAAGTCCGAATGATCTCCAATCCCGTGCGGTCGCCCACATGGGCCAATCGCGGGTAGGTGTGTCCACCGAAATTGCGCTGCAAAATGCGACCGTCTCGAGTGCGGTCGAATACGGCTCCCCAGCGCTCCAACTCGCGGACGCGTTCGGGGGCTTCCTGCGCGTGAAGCTGAGCCATTCGCCATTGGTTCAAAAACTTTCCGCCTTTCATAGTGTCGCGGAAATGCGTTTGCCACGAGTCGCGCGATTCGACGTTAGCCAATGCGGCCGCTACGCCTCCTTCAGCCATCACTGTATGCGCTTTTCCCAGCAATGATTTGCAGACCAGCGCCGTTTTCGCGCCACTGGCCGAGGCTTCGATCGCCGCGCGCAGGCCGGCACCTCCGGCTCCAACCACTACTACATCGTACGACACCGTTTGGTATTTGCTCATCCGTCACATCATGTTGTTAGAGTTGCTCGGCGTTACACGATGCGCCAATCGGAAATCACGCCTGACGCTACCATCCACACATAAAAATCGGCGAAACCCACAGTGAACAAACTGACCCAAGCCCACCGCATGTGGTGTTTGTTGAGGACCGAAACACCGCGCCACAGGCGATGCCGGGCGTCGCCAAAGGCCACGCAGGAATAGCAATCGACGTTCCCCCCGACCAAATGCCGCAAGGAATGGCATCCGAGTGTGTATAAACTCAAGCAAACCGTGTTGGCCGCCAACACCAAGGTGCCGATGCTGAATCCGAATCGCCATCCGTCTCCCTCCGTCGGCCAGCAACAAGCATGAACCACATCGATGGTCAGAATCACCAGGAACACCAACGCCAGGTACATGAAAAAACGGTGCAAGTTTTGAAACAGAAACAACCGCCGCTCACCTTGGTATTTTCTTTTGATCGGTTCACCGACCGCGCAGCCGGGCGGGTCCAGAAAGAAAGCTCGATAGTAGGCCTTGCGGTAGTAGTAGCAGGTCAATCGAAATCCACCGGGAGCCCACAAAATCAAAAACGCCGGAGAAATCCAAGCAGGCAACCAGGGCAACACAATCAATGGAGAAAAGAAAGGCGACAACATATAGGCATGATGCGGAAGCGATGT
>DAOLCX010000282.1:0-4646 GCA_035327685.1 Pirellulaceae bacterium
GATTTGGGTTAACATAATCCAAACTCAGGAGGTTGTGCGTAACCAGAACTGGAAGTTTATACGAGTCGCAGCAGAAAGCTGAGATTGTCAGACGGCACTTGAAAGACAAAATTCCAATCAGTTCCCTGGCCGAGGAATTTGCCATTCAGCCAACCCAGATTTACCAATGGGTTGCCTTGATCCTCGAACGCGCCGAACAGGGGTTTGAGAACAACGCCAAACCCAACGTCCATTCCCGTCGCGCGGCCCAGTCGGTTGCCGTTCTCAAGGACTAAAAGTTCCAACGACTGGAAGCCAAGCTGGTCAACCAGAACGATCTCATCGCTGAACTCCTGGAGGAGAACGTCAAATTACAAAAAAGCCAATGGGCGGGAGATTCGCGAGGCAATGAGCGAACAGGATGTCGAGATCGTTCTGGCTCGTGCGCTCGAAATACATCCGGGCGTCACCCCTCGGATCATCAGCGACAACGGCCCTCAATTCATCGCCAAGGACCGAAGTTTGAAACGGATGGCCAGCCATGGCTACTCGCCAACTTCAAACTTTGGCCTCAACGCGTTAAACCCACGATGGGAGCAACAGCAAACGCTCCATTGTTGTAGCCGTTAACCCGACGGAGAAATTCCGTTTACCGTTGAACCAAGACATCTCATCTTGCCGCTTGTCCATCTCAAACGGATGCACTCGGGGGCAACGAGTAACTGGCAATGGAAGCAAACTGATCCGTCAAGCTAACATTCCAGAAAACACCTCCGCCTCCGCTCCCTTCGAAACGCGTCCCATTTCGGATGGGTGGCTCCAATATCGGTAGCCTCACGGTACGTCCTAGCCCAATAGTAACATGGTCCCCGTTCAGGCTGTTTGAAGCGATCGGGCCATCCAGAGTCCTCGATCAAATCGTTGCATAAATTGAGTAAGTCGTCGAGAAAGTGATCCTGGCGCATATCAAAGCAGGGATTACAGTCTGCATGACTTCGATCATGTTCTGACAACATCATCGCTGAGATCAGGACAACCGCTAGCGGTTCTCTGACGAAGTGGACAATGAGTCGCCCCATATGGCTTGCCCAAATCGATGCATACTCTCCAGGGCTTGGTGGATTCGCCTGTCTTGTACCTGCTCTTCACCCAATCCGCGCTGGTCAGTCTCTCGAGGGGGCAAGGGCTGAGTGTTCAATTGGGGTTTGGCCGACCATTCCCAGAGCCGATCAGTTTGCAAATTGGCGGGGACCGGCTCCTGAAACCGCTCGTTAAAACGTTGTAAGACCGGTGTCAACACGTCGTGAAGTTCGCGCGGGACGGCCGCCGACCATTGATTGATCACGCGACAAATGAAATTGCCCGACCACGATTGCACGACCGCCGCTCGCACTTGCTCACCCAACAGCGTCACCGCAAACATCGTTACGACGATACACAACAAGGCCCCTTTGAGTGCGCCCATCACCGCTCCGGCTTGGCGGTCAAAATCTTTCAATCGCCAACGCTCAATGGTCGCCCGGACGTAACCGAACGCAATCCAAATCACCAGACTCGTAGCCAAGAATATGCCCAACATGGCGGCAAATCGATTCCACGGCGGCTCGACGGGAATCCAACTGGCCACCAGCTCGCTAAACCGCAACGCCACGAAATAGCTGACCGCGATGGCCGCCAACGATGCCACTTGCCAAGCCAGGCCTTTCCAAAGCCCGAACAGGACGGCCGCAGCGAACAGTCCCAAGATGACCAAATCGTAAACTGCCATGACTATGCCTTCCCTGCAACCCCAATAAAACCTGTACGCCTGTCAACCGTTAATAGAATCTGGCGGATAGGCATGATTGTAGAACCATGGCACTCAATTGTTCTGAACTTGAGCCAATTGAGTCCAGCCAGGATTTGGAACCATTGAGGACCATGGTTCTACAATGCCGTGAACGAACGCCGCCAATGTTAACCGTTTTGCGCAGAAATGCTCAAGATGAACCGGCGCTGCCGATTATTCGGACATGCTAGCGACTCGATTGGCCTTGGTGTTTAGGCCCAGGCGAACTAAATATAGGTCTGCTCGTAGGACAGATCCGGATCAGTTACTCGCGCACTCGGGCAGGGCCAACGGACGGCTGTGGCAGATTTTAAGACGCATATCACGACCAGTACAGTCTTGGGCATCGGTTACGGTGCTGTGGGGCATTTGTATTTTGGTGTCCCCCTACCCCATTGTGTGGTTGCCGGAACGTTGTGCAGTGTGGCCGGGATGCTTCCCGACTTAGACAGCGATTCGGGCATCCCGATTCGCGAAACACTGTGTTTTGTTTCTGTGCTTATCCCCACGCTCTTGTGGGAGCGATTTGTGCAACTCGGATGGCACCCGGAATTTATTGTATTTGCAGCGGTCCTGATCTACTTGTTCATACGGTTTGCGTTGGGGCCACTCTTCCGCAAATACACCGTTCACCGCGGCATGTGGCACAGTATACCGGCGGCCTTGATTGCCGGATTAATCACGTTTTTGTTCGGTATGTCCACCGATTTGGGGATTCGAATCTTCAAATCCTGGAGTGTGGTGTTGGGATTTATGTCTCATTTGATGCTCGATGAGGTGTATTCCGTCGATTGGCGGGGTCAGCGTATCAAAAAATCGCTGGGGACGGCCATGAAATGGTTTGGCCCCAAATGGTGGGGCAACGTTTCGACCTACGGAAAGCTGGTGTTGTTGGTCATATTGGCGATGGGTGATACCGCTCTGATGAACCATCTGGGGCGCGATCCGATCAAAGTTGAGTTTGCCGATTGGAGCTGGCTAACGAATTTGACTCAGGTGTGGCGTTGATGGGTTAGCGATTGACAAAGGTCCCACCGCATTCACAGGCGTTGCCGAGATCGCCGAGGCTTGTGCCAATCGTCCCACGATTCCTGCCACAAACAACAAGACCATGTTCGCTTGAGGTATGATCGACGTGTCGTGGAACATCCCGTTCACGGTGTAGTTGATCAATACAATCCAGCCCACTAATCCCCAGTTTCTTTCGGCCACAGAGCCGCGCCGCCACAGTTGCCAACTGCTGCCTGCCATCACAGCCAACATGGCCAGCAGAGCCACCAATCCCATCAAACCCAGGTCCACGAGGTAGGCCAGAAAGACATTGTGCTGAAAATAGGCCAACGCCGGCTGCAGAGGCCGTTCGAATCGGTCATCGTAGTGGAAGGGTGTCTTGTGCTTTTGATACTGGCCAAAACCAAACCCAGTCAACGGGCGTTCCTGAAACATCTTCCAGGCGACGTAAGCAAACATGGGCCGGAGAGCGGCCGATTGTTCCATTTCTTCGACGGTCACATGTTCGTCTCGTTTGAACCGAGACATCACTTCCTTGGATACCATCCAGCCAACGGGGCCGATCGCCAACAATAGGCAAAGTCCGGCAACTCTCAATCGCCATGGACTGTATGCCCAAGCCACGACTATGAAACTTGCGGCAGCGGCCAACCATACACTCCGAGTCAGTGTGACATAGACCCCGAACCCAATTGGAACTGCCGCCATCGCGATGAGAGCCATCGATTTTCGGCTGAAAGGCCGGAATAGCACCAGACTCGCCGCACCACAAACCACCATCAACATTCCGTTAATCACCGGGTTTTGCAGCGGTCCACGACCGCGTCCCAGAAACTCATCGACCGCAGGATCCATGATGTGTTTGGGAAAGACCAGGCTGTGCCAGCCGCGCCATTCGGCAATCGCCGTCACCGAGAGATAAAGGCTTAATCCAAGCATCAACCAGGCGACCGGACGAAGGTTTTGCTCACGGGGCCCCGGCGCATGTTTGACGACCAGATACATCACTAACGGCAAGAAATTGAGAAACAACAATCGCGACAACGGCAGATTGTCATGAAACCGCCAATCGGTCAGAAATGTGTTAGCCGCCAGACAGGCAAACCAGATCAACACGGCGAGGTCCATAGTATCCCAGCGGGCTTGCCAGCGTCCGGCGCTCCAGTGTTGATAGATCGCCAGGGAAAATATGATGGCCAGCAATGCGCGGTCGATGGTAATCGGCACCGGTCCCAGATCGAGTGCATAAAACTCGCGTCCGAATACGACCGCGGCCACAAGTGTCAATCCAGCCGCGAAGAGAATCCAGTTGACATTCAGTGCGGGGCGAAAACGAATCAAGACAGCGAGCCAGATCATCAGTGCCGTCAGCGCGATTAGAGCCAGCAGTGCCATCGCGTTCGTCCGGTTGCGTCCAATGGGTTGCGATTATCGGACCCGGAATGTCAGCCCCGGTTGGTAACAAGCTGACTTATTCCCCTGCACGTCGTCGATAACCAGGTCCAACCGATAGGCCCCGACGGGCAGATGGCCTACGGTATAAGGGACATGCAAATAGAAGTCTTGTCGATGGTTGCGAGCCAGATCCTCGACGATTGGAAAATCGGCGCGCTGTACGATTCGTCCCAGGGGATCCCGAATGACGATTTTGCTGCGCAAGCGAGTTACATCCCATTCCTCCCCGGCAATCGTCGCCCGCTGCGACAGATAATTTTGCAGTTCACAATAAATCAAAATCGGTTGGCCAGATTGTAAGACGTGCTCCGGCAGCGCATCGTATTGGCCAAAACCGCGAACCTCAGTGCAAAAAGCAGCATGAGGGATTTCC
>DAOLCX010000283.1:0-4641 GCA_035327685.1 Pirellulaceae bacterium
CCTGCTCAACAACGCGCGGAAGGCGACCTATGGTTCCAACTTGGGCGCTGCCAGCCCCGGCATGACGAAAATGTATAGCCATGGCATCGCCACAATGGCGTTGTGTGAAGCCTTGGCTCTCACCCGAGATGAGGCGCTCCGCCCCACCGCGACCGACTGCATTCGGTACATCATCAACGCGCAACACCAGCGGGGAGGTTGGCGCTATGAACCCCGCCAACCCGGCGACACCACCGTCACCGGGTGGCAATTGATGGCGCTCAAGAGTGCCGAAATGGCCGGGATCGATGTCCCCACTCCGGTGTGGACCAGGGCTGGCCAATTCCTCGATTCCGTCGCCACGTCAGCCGGCAGCCGCTATGGTTACACCAGCCCCGGAGAAGGCCTGACGACGACCTCCATTGGCCTGCTGATGCGCATGTATTTGGGATGGGACAGGTTGCACGGCGCTTTGGAATTGGGGGCCAGCTTCGTTGCCGGCCGTGGCCCATCGCAAACCGACATGTACTTCAATTATTACACGACACTCGCCCTGCATCACATTCGCAATGATGAGTGGGAACGCTGGAATCCGAAGATGCGCGATTATCTGGTACAAACCCAAGAGCGAAACGGCCATGAGCGGGGGAGTTGGCACTTCCATGACCACCACGGACAACAAGGCGGCCGGCTCTATACCACCTGTATGGCGATCATGACCTTGGAAGTGTACTACAGGTACTTGCCCCTCTATGGCTGGCCAGAAGATTGGCCCAATCGCTGACCTGCCGGACACACCCGCCCGATTCCAATCGAGGCTTTTGCCCGTCCCTTGTCACGACTCTTCCAGCATCGCCATCAATGCTGCAACTGTATTGTAATTGCGTGCGGTGGCAGGTACTCCTAAACGCCGTTCGATCACAGTCGCCAGTTTCGACAGGCCAAATCCATCGGGGGTATGGAGATAGAACACCTGACCAATCAATCGAAAACGCTCGGACCTGGTCGCGACCGCCTTCATCCCTTCCACATCCGGTTTTTGGGGCTTGGAGTCCAGAAAAAAGAAATGCAACGACTTCGGTTCTTTCACGGATTTTTTGAAAGGATTGTTGAGCACCGCGTCGGCAAGCTCGCTTGCCGTCAACAACATCAAATGAGGGCGAAAGCCAAATTCGCGCTCGACGGTGTCCACAATTTGCGTCGCCAGTCTGGCCCGGTTTGTCTGACGCGATGTAAACACCGCATTGCCGCTTTGAATATAGGTGCGAACCGCAGAGCACCCCAACGACTCAAGAATCGTCACCAATCGCGCCATGGGCAGTTTGTGTTTGCCGCCGACATTGACGCCACGAAATAATACTACCCAGCTTGGCATCGTATGAACCGCCTTTGTCATCCTTCAATCACCATACCGGGGACGTGCTGCTCCCAAAAGAATGGGACCATTACACCCACTCCGTTGAGTTCAAGCCCATCGTTCGGGTGGAGTTTGAACCCGACATACACCATCACCCAAAACAAACACTCAATCGGGATCAATCGTCCTTCGGGCTAAAAGCGATCAGCAAAAGAGCAATCGCGAATAGGCCTGAGCCAATCGTGATGATAAGCGGATATCCCATGTCCTGGATCCGGGCACCGGTTTTGCCCACGACCTGCCGTGGGTCGTCCGGATTGACAAACACCGTGGCTTCCTTGCCGATCAGGTATTCATCGACCACCGCCTTGAAACCTTGGCCATCAACCGTATAGGTAATCGTTGTCCGCCAACCCGCTGGTTGACCTCGACGGGTCGTCACTACGTCATTGAATTCGATGTCAGCTAAAGTCGGAGTCCACGTTTTGGTTCGGTTTCCAGCAGACCAGGCCAAGAACAACCACACCGCGCTGCCGAGACAAACGGCCAGTGTTCCGAATGCGCACTTAACCAGGTTGCTGTTTTGTTTGTGCTTCATACGGCTGAATCCAGATCGAATACGTTAATGCCTGTCATGCCGACCAACCAGCTTTGCGACCGCATCTGGAATTGCAAACAGGCTGTCATCCTCCAGAACATTCGATTCCAATGCTTCAATCTTGAACTCGAACGAACCATGTGGCAGGTGGTTCACACGCCGTCGCGCCACGACAGTCCCCAGGCTGTCGCGCTCATAGTCTGCGATTTCACTGATGACCAACTCTGTGTTCTTGCCAGCTTCCATCAGTTGCTCTTCGCGAACCAACAACCCCGTCTCGACCGAAAAATAGCGATGGATTTGCTGCTTTTCGGCCGCCACAAAGACTAAATGGTGTGTCGCCGTTTTCTGGAACATTTTCTGGCCGGCGTAAAGAATCACATCAAATTAGTTAACCCATTCCAATGACTCGTGCAGGGTACTGTAGTGCCGAATGTAGTCTGCTGCTTCCTGGCCTTGAAGCACCTTTGCCTGGCCATCGACATCGATTTTCCAGGCCAGTTTCCCGTCGGTTCCGTGTCGGCGAGTATCAGGCCCACCAGCCCAGTGGCCGCCATCAACTCGACCAGTCGGAATTGAAACAAGCCTTGTTTCTCGACCTGGGGTCGTTCCGGTGTGCTTGATCGTTTGGCACCAGCAAAAACGGCCGCTGCTCCAATCACGGCTGACAGCAACAGGCCGGCTACTGCATTGGCCCACACCATGGCCGGGCGGTGTGTCGGTTGATCGAATCCAATGCCGTTGTGCCAGATGAGCCAGGGAAAACCAATCGCGACGGGGGCATCGGTTTGGGTTCCGAATAGGTTGCCCCAACCCGATGAATAATAGAAATACGAAAGCGCGTTCACCGATGCGATGGCCAACACTCCCCACAGGAAACCCGAACCGAAAGTCGCCCAAGCGGAAGCGTGTTGAATCCCCATGCTACGTCAGCACCTCGCGGACGACGCGCTGGGGCTCGACGCCGGTGAGTCGCTGGTCGAGGCCCTGGAATTTGTAGGCGAACCGCTCGTGGTCGATCCCCAGGCAATGCAAGATCGTGGCGTTGATGTCATTGATGTGGACCGGGTCGCGGAGAATGTTGTAGCTGAAATCATCGGTTTCGCCGAACACAAATCCGCGGCGCACTCCTCCACCGGCCATCCAAAAACAAAAATTGCGCGGATGGTGGTCGCGGCCGTAGTCGTCTCGCGTGAGCCGCCCTTGGCAATAGACGGTCCGGCCAAACTCGCCCCCGCAAACGACCAGCGTTTCGTCGAGCAGACCGCGGGCTTTCAAGTCCTTGATCAGTCCGGCGGTGGGTTGGTCCGTTTGCCGACATTGGTTCCCCATCTGATAGGGGAGCGAACCGTGTTGGTCCCAGCCTCGGTGCAGAATTTGAATGACGCGGACGCCCCGTTCGACCAGGCGGCGGGCCAACAAGGCGCTGTGGGCAAACGTGCCGGGAGTCGTGACGTCGGGACCGTACAGGGCCAAAGTGGCTTCGGTTTCTCCGCTGATATCGACCAGTTCGGGGACGCTAGTTTGCATGCGGAATGCCATCTCGTATTGGGCAATGCGAGTCCGCGTTTCCGGATCGCCAAACCGCTCCCACGATTGTTGATTCAACTCCTGCAGCGCGTCGAGCATCGCGCGGCGATCCGCCCGGCTGATTCCCGGAGGGTCAGGAAGATACAGAACCGGATCGCCCGAGCCGCGGAGGGCGACTCCATTGAATCGGGTCGGCAAAAACCCGCTGGACCACATGCGGGTAAACAATGCCTGACCGTTGCTGTCTTGTGGAAACTGCGGCGTAAAGACAACAAAGGCCGGCAAGTCGTCGTTCTCGCTTCCCAATCCGTAGGCCAGCCACGAACCGATGCTCGCTTTGCCCGGGACTTCGGAGCCGGTCATCACAAATGTACAGGCCGGATCGTGATTGATCGCGTTGGTGTGAACGGTGCGAATGAGCGAAAATTCATCGACGATCCCCGCCGTATGAGGAAACAAATCGAGGTTGGCCCAGACGCCGGTTTCGCCGACGCGCTCGAAGCGGAATTTAGATGGGGCCACAGGAAAGCGGTTCTGGCCGCTGGTCATCGTCGAAAGTCGCTGGCCGCCTTGCACGCTGGGAGGTAACTCTTGATCGAACCAATCGACCAGGCCGGGTTTGTGGTCCCACGAATCCAATTGAGATGGCCCACCATTGAAATGAACGTAGATCAACGATTTGGCGGTCGGTGCAAAATGGGGCAGCCCTGGTAATGCCGGGTGGACGCGGTCGTCGGCAATGAACGATTGCGCCGCCGCCAGTTGTTGCCCGGCCAGCAGGCCGACCGCCAACCCGCCCAGTCGAAGTCCCGCATTCCCAAAAAAGTTTCGGCGGGTTTGCAGCAGTTGATGTTCAAACAGAGGGTTCATGGGTCTAGTTCCGATTCAATGTCTCGTCCAGGTTGAGCAGTGTGTTGGCGGTCATCGTAAAGGCCGCCCATTCGACGATGGGCAAGGATCCATCAACCGGCCATTCACCGAATTGCACCAACTGCCGGGCATCGTCGGGCGCCTGCGCAAACCGCTCGACGTGGAACGCCCACTGCTTGTGCAAGATATCCAACTCGGCGTCATTGGGCGAACGGGCGGTTACCAGGCGAAAGGCAAACGCCAACCGCTCGCGTGAATCCGCGCCGCCATCGCGCATCATGCGCTGCGCCAACACGCGAGCTGCTTC
>DAOLCX010000284.1:0-4639 GCA_035327685.1 Pirellulaceae bacterium
ATGCCCATTATCCTTGCAACTATTTCGTGCGTCAACCTTTTTGGTCGTCAAAATAGCAAAATTCGGGATTATTTGACGGATCTATGAATTTCGCCAAATCCGTACAAAACACGTGTTTTGTTGGGGATTGACCATCATGCGACGTTCCAGAGGGGATGCACCGCTCCCAAAAACCTCCAAAACGTCGGCATACTCCCCCATTTCGTCAAATTTTGGTTCGGCTACCCAACTACTGTTAAGTCGAACGTCGGCTGGCAATCACTCCTAACTCTGGACTCGACGCCGAAGCAAAGGGGAGCTTCGGCATTCTCCCGGCTCGAAACGACCTCCATCCGGCAACCACTGCCAACTGAATGGCCTGCGCCATCTCCACCGGGCTCCCCGCTTTGGCCACCGCCGTATTCACCATCACACCGTCAACGCCTAACTCCATCGCCGCCACGACGTCCCCAGCACTCCCCACCCCTGCATCAACCAACACTGGATAATCGGGAACATGACTTTTCAGCTCTTCTGTCAGTGCCCGAATATTGAACGGATTTAAGATACCCAGTCCGGAGCCAATCGGGCTGCCACCTGGCATGACGCACACGGCTCCCGCTCGTTGCAGTTGCCTGGCCAGTGCCGGATCGTCGCTGCAATAACACAGGACGTCGAAGCCATCGCCCACAAGCTGTTCTGTAGCGCGCAGCGTTTCGATAGGATCGGGCAGCATCCGACTGCTGTCGCTGAGCACTTCCAATTTCACCCAAGAAAATTGCGTTTGGCCGAGTCCGGTCAATATCTCGCGCCCCATCCGCGCGGCCCGCACTGCGGTCTCGGCGTCAAAACACCCGGCTGTGTTGGGAAGCAGGACCCACCGGTCCAGATCCAGAAAATCAAGAATATTCCTCCCCGCGGCATCGTGCAACCTTTCGCGGCGCACTGCAATCGTTACCGCGTGACAGCCGCTCGCCATCAGCGCCTCGCGCATCACCTCTAACGATGCGAATCGTCCACTCCCCATGATCAATCGGCTGGACAGTTCAACACTGCCGATCCGCAAGGGAGGAACGCCACCATCGTTTGACGTTGATGACAGGCATGCATCGGCTTCGACTTGTGTGTCAGCGTCGATCACGATCACCCTCCACCGACCAGCGTGACAATTTCTAGCTCATCGCCCGCTTGAACGCGCCGGTTCGACAAGTTGCCGGAAGGAACAAGTACTCCATTGATTTCCACAGCAATGGCTCGCGATCTCAATCGCAGATGGTGGAGCGTCTCCTCCACGGATTGCCCTGCGGGCAGTCGATGGGGCGAGCCATTGATCAGCACCTCGATGCTATCCAGATTGTCAATCATGAGCATTCACTGACATGCCAAATCCAATTAGGAAACCTCAGCCATATCGCGGGCATGATAACTGCTGCGGACAAATGGCCCGCTTGCAACCTTGATAAACCCCAATGATTTCGCGAAACGACCCAAAGACTCGAACTCATCTGGGTGCCAGAATTTCACCACCGGCAAGTATCGATCCGTGGCTGGTTGCAAATACTGCCCCAAAGTCAGAAAATCGCAACGGACATCGCGCAGGTCGCATAATACTTCCATCACTTCTTCCACCGTTTCGCCAAGCCCCAGCATCAGGCCGCTCTTGGTTTTGATCGTGGGATTCAGTTCCTTAACGCGCCGCAGCAATTCCAGTGTCCAGCGGTAATCAGATTTCGGGCCGCGCACCCGTCGGTACAGACGAGGGACCGTTTCTGTGTTGTGGTTGAACACGTCCGGCGCCGCGGCCACAACGCGATCCAACGCCTCCCGCTGATGAACAAAATCGGGAGTCAATACTTCCACGGTGGCGCCCGTTCGAGCCCGCACGGCCAATACGCATTCGTAAAAATGCTGGGCTCCACCGTCCGGCAGGTCGTCTCGGGTGACCGAAGTAATCACGACATGCTTTAGTCCCAATCGCAATGCTGCCTCCGCCACGCGTGACGGTTCATCGGCCTCCAGCGAATCAGGTTTGCCTCTAGCCACCGCACAAAATCCACACGGCCGCGTGCAAACATTCCCCAAAACCATGAATGTCGCCGTGGATTGAGCATAACATTCCATGCGATTGGGACACTTGGCATTTTCACAAACAGTCTCCAAACGGAGATCCTTCAAAACGTTCGACGTGACCGCTGCGTTCAACCCCTTCGGGACCTGACGCTTCAGCCAGGCGGGCAGGCGCCGACCAGCCTCAGTCGGTTCTGTTACGGAACATCCTGCAGCGCCCACTGGGGGATTATCGCGTGGTGTGACAATGGGTAAATCCATCAACGCTGCCTAAACAAACCTCGTTTTCGTATCCAACACACGGGGCCTAAGTGTCCTTTTTTGGGTTATTCAGGCCAACCGCAAGGTCGCAGTTGGCCGTTGACCCGAACGAGACTTCCGGCCCCTCCAGGTGAGTCAACACTCCACAGTCCCAACTACTCCCAGTATATTACCGAATTCGCCCCAAAATGGAAAACAACCAATGTGCGCCAAACCCCGAAAAGACAAGGCTGACCCATCGGCCTCCGGTCCGCAGCGGCGCGTGATTGCCGAAAACCGCAAAGCCAAGCACCGTTTCGAAATCTTGGAACAATTGGAATGCGGGATCGTACTGTTGGGGAGCGAAGTCAAAAGTCTTCGCGAAAACAAACTTTCGTTGGACGAAGCTTATGTTCGCGTGATTCAAGGCGAATTGTGGTTGGTCGGTGCTGATATTGCCGAGTATCGCCAGGCCACCGTGTGGAACCATGATCCCAAACGGCCCCGAAAATTGCTGGCCCAACGACGCCAACAATCCAAATTGGCTGGCCGAGCCCGCGAAAAAGGTATGACCCTGGTCCCATTGCAAGCCAGTTTCAACGAGCGGGGAATAGCCAAAATCGTCGTGGCTGTCTGTCGCGGGAAAAAAGTGCACGACAAACGGGAAACGATCAAGGCTGCGGAGGCCAAACGCAGTATCGACAGGGCCTTGCGCCGCGGGAAAAAAGGGGGATGACATCAAATTTCGTCAAAAACACCCCCCATTCGGGGGTATCATTTCACGTGCTTTCCGGTAGATTAATCGATTGCAAGCTTTTAAGCCTATCCGGTCAACAGCGAGAGGCGCGTTGGCGGCAATCCAAAACTTGAAAGTTCGTGTAACTGAAATTTTACGAGGGAAATTTCAATTATGAGCCTACTGGCAGTTGTTTACCATTTAGTCCCAGAATCTCCAATTCTAATCGCGTGTAACCACGATGACATGACCGATGCGGTATGGCCTGTTCCGGCAATCCACTCTGGCAAACCGCGTGTGTTGGCCAGTGTCGATGGGGTGACCGGGGGCACGTTCTTGGGCGTTAATCAAAACGGCATGATGGTGGCGGCATTGCCGCGGCGAAAATCGCAATCGACGGTCGGCGCCGAATCGAGGAATGTGCTCGTGCGTCAGTTACTTCGCAGCATGTCGGCTCGCAGTGCGATGGAAACCGCTATGCACGAACTGAGTGACGACCAATACGAGGGGGCCAATTTTGTGATCGTCGATGCCGATTCCGGTTGGGTAGTTCACGGTGGCGACCATCTGGAATACGTGGCGTTGGAGCACGGGTTGAGTTTGGTTGGTCATAACGACCTGAATGACGCGAGCGATGATCGCTTGCAAATGGCGAACCGGCTGTTGACTCTGCAAAATCTGGATTCGCCGATCAAATTTCTGGCGGTGGCCAGTAAAGTCTTCGCGCGAGGCCCCAGTGTGCCGGGACGTCCGAGCATTGTGATCAAAGACGAAGGCTATGGCACTGTATGCTCGACTCTGATTGCGTTGGGCAAGAAACCGCGCGATGCGATTTACCAACATTCCAGCGGTTCGCCGGATGTGGCACGGTACGAAGATTACTCGCCGATGCTCCGCGATATTTTGAGCCGCGGGATTCGCGAAGCGCGATTGCGTTCGAATGTCTGATTGGGACAACTACCACACACAGGAGATGGATCATGACATTGCCGACAGTGGAACCAGTTCGGATGGCTACGGAGTGCGGGCGGGGCAAAGTGTACGATGATATCACGCAGTGCATCGGCAATACCCCGCTGGTCCGATTGCAACGTATCGTCGATGGCTGCGTAGCCGATGTCGTCGGCAAAGTCGAAAACATGAACCCGCTGTGGAGTGTGAAAGACCGCATCGGGCGGGCCATGATCGATGCGGCAGAACGCGATGGTTTGATCAGCTCGGACACCGTCATCATTGAGCCCACGAGTGGCAATACCGGCATTGCCTTGGCCTACGTCTGCGCGGCACGCGGTTACAAATTGAAAGTGTGCATGCCCGAAAGCATGACTGTCGAGCGCCGCCGGCTGCTGAAGGCACTGGGCGCTGAAGTGATTCTGACTCCTGCCGCCGAGGGGATGACCGGCGCGGTTCGTTTGGCCACAGAAATGGTCAACAGCAACTCAAATTATTTCATGCCCCAGCAGTTTCAAAATCCGGCCAATCCGGAGATCCATCGGCGCACGACGGCTGAAGAAATCTGGCGAGACACGGGGGGGCAGATTGATATCCTGGTCTCGGGTGTGGGAACGGGTGGCACCATCACCGGGGTCTCGGAAGTCATCAAGTCGCGAAAGCCCG
>DAOLCX010000285.1:0-4616 GCA_035327685.1 Pirellulaceae bacterium
ATGCTGATTAAAACGGAATGTATAAAACTTGTGCTGGCCTTTGTTCCGGTCGAACATCACGCCCTGCAATACATCGCCCAAGGCATTGGCCTGAGGCACAAACTCGCCCGGCTCGTGAGCGAATAGGCCTGGCCACTGGTTCAAATAATTCCATGCACTTTCTAAAGGAGTTTCCCCTGTGGACATCGGAGTCCCATACATCATTTGGGAAACGCCGTCTTGTCGATACACCTGGGCTTTCGGGATGGCCTCCAGCAACTCTCGCTCAACCTTGGGGTTAAGCTGACCATAGCTGATGGCTAGTGAACTTAGCGCACATGCGGTCCAAGTCGAAACGAAGACAAGAACCGGTCTAAGACCCCACCGTGGAAATCGCAACCTTGAAAAAGACATCATTGTTCCCCTCAAAAAACTCAAACAACTTAACTCTGTCCTTCGCCATTATGGGTTCGCGGGACGGGGGGCGTCCAATGAGACTTTTCGCATTTGTCATGCCGACCCAGAAAGGTTCACGCGATGACAACGAACATGCGTAACCGCCCAAACAATGGCGGAGACTCGCCCATAAAAGCACGCTTACAGTTTAGTTGACACCCAGCCACCCCACAACCACATTCCCTCGGCCCAAGCCCCAATAGGTGCCACCCACCAATTTGTCCCCAATTGGTGGGTGGCACCTATTGGGGGGCCTCGTGCCGCTGAAAAACAGCGACGTTTCCCAGGTTTCTCTTGCGACTAAGTCTTGATGTATTGAGATGCTATGCATAGAAAGGCGATACATCCACGTTCGACATATTTAGTGGATTTGGGTCAACGGTCGGTCAAAAAATGGAAAAATCCCATGCAGGAATCGTTTGAACGGGAGCTTTTGCGAGGAAGTTTGGATCTGATGGTTTTATCGATCATCGCCGAAGGACCTCAGTACGGTTATTCCATACAAAAACGAGTGGCGCATGTTTCGCGAGAGCAAGTCAGCCTGGCTGCGGGAACCCTGTATCCATTGTTGCATCGATTGGAGGGCGATGGATTAATCAAGAGTCGCTGGGACGAGGAGACCGGACGACGACGCAAGTGGTACGAGATCACGGCGGCGGGCAAGCGGTCCCTTAAGCAAAAGGCCCAGCATTGGCAGCAGTACGCCGAGTGCGTCTGGAGTCTGATCGGTCCTTTTGCGGCCAATCCCAAACCGTTGACGGGGTAATGCAGGTGAAACCACAAGTGTCGCTGGCATGGTTTATCGACTTTGACACTTGGGAGCTGACAACGTTGTTCGGTTCGAAGTCCTTGGATTGATAAGTTGCGAACATTATGAACTCACGTGAGTTTGAAAACTTTGTGGCTTTGTTGAATGGTTTTCTTCGGCTCAGCCGGAGGGAATCGCGAGCCATCGTTGACGAACTACGGGATCATTTGGAGTCTCGCGTGGCCGACCTGTTAGAGCAGGGCTATGAGCAGAACGAGGCCAAGCAATTGGCCTTGGAAGAATTTGGTGACGCCGTGGCCATGGCGAATCAGTTTCGATGGGTAAGTTTTCGGAATCAGAAGAGGTGGATCATGAAACTCTCAACCGGTTTAGTCGTAGTTGCTTTTTTAGGGGCTTGGAGCGGGTGGACGTTTTTCGGCGAACCAGGACGAGTACCTCGGCAAGAAACCGCCGCGGCTCAGGAGTTCAGCCAGGAACAAGATGCTGAAGCAGAAGACCCATTTGGGGGTCGCGTCCAGAATGTACCTGGTGCTCGATCAGCCTCGATCCAAACCGAACGTGGACTTTCCGATAGGAGCGTCCGCTTGAAGGAAACGTTAACGTTGTTGAAAGAGACTCGGTTCTCGGCCCAGTTTGTCGAACAACCGTTTGGTGAGGTTCTGGCCGAACTTGGGGAATCTCTCCCAAGCATACGATTTCATCTCGACAAAAGTTGCGCTGACGACTCTGCGTTTTCCAATGACACGTTATTCAGTTTTCAGTTTGGTATTGAAGCGGTGTATGACGAACTGCAATTGGCGTTGAAAGAGTACGACGCGACGTTTGTGGTTGACGGCAGCGTGGTCAAGATCATTTCCTCCTCAGCGGCCATGGATTTTGGAAATCTTCGCCGGGAGATGATTGATTGCCGCGGCCTTTTGCAGTTAATCGCCAAGCATGATCGCCGAATTCTCGAGCGCCATATCCAGGCCAATTACATGCATCAACTTCTCAATTTGGGCATCGCGGGCCCAGGCGTTTTAGGGACAGGAATGATGGGGGGCATGTTTCAAACGTATCAAGGGACAGCGAGCGCTCCAGCCAATGCCAATACTGCTTCGAAGGAGGAACCTGATCTTGCATCAGTTGCCAGACTTAAGGCGATTTTCGATGAGGAAACGCTGCGTGCCAGCGTCTTGTACACGCCCGAGCAAATATTGGTCTCGGTTATACGAGAATCGGTCAATCCTGATGAATGGGAGTTTCATGAATCGACAGCCAGTGTGGTAGGTGGGGTGTTGATCTTGGTGGCATCAGAAGCCACGATCGATTCCACCCGCGACTTTCTGCAGGATTTGGAAGCCAGGCTTTCGAGCCAGAATTAATCGGCAATATTCGGCTGGATCTACTGCAGTCGGTTGACCAAGGCTACTGGCTCCGGCCGCGCGATCGTGGAATGGCGGGCATGTGCAGATTGGGTTTGCCGCCGAATATGCAAATGTGCTAGATTGCCCAAAAAGCCAAACCAGGAATGACATGGCAGTCATGAAAATTGGAACGCGGTACGTTGGTGAAGGTGAGCCGACGTGGATTGTCGCAGAGCTGTCCGCCAACCATCGACAGCGGTTTGAGGTAGCGGCGGATTTGGTGCGCGCGGCGCATGATGCTGGCGCGGATGCCGTCAAGCTGCAGACGTACACGGCGGAAAGTTTGACCCTGGACAGTGGCCAACCTTGGTTCCGTATCGACCAGGGGACGGTCTGGGACGGTGCCCGATTGTTCGATTTGTACCGGGAAGCGGCGACGCCGTGGGAGTGGCACGCGCCTCTTCAAAGTTTGGCACATGAGCTGAACATGGAGTTTTTTTCCAGCCCGTTTGACCAGGCGGCGGTCGATTTTCTGGAATCCTTGCAGGTACCTGTCTACAAGGTCGCCTCTTTTGAGTTAGTCGATGTCCCGCTATTGGAACGCGTTGCCGCCACCGGAAAGCCGGTGATCCTGTCAACTGGGATGGCCACCCAGGATGAAATTGAGCTGGCCATCCATACCTTGCGCCAAGGCGGTACCCAAGGAATCGCATTGCTGAAATGCACCAGTGCTTACCCAGCCCCGCCAGAATCGATGAACTTGCTGACGATCGCCGACATGCGAAACCGATTTGGAATGACGGTCGGCCTGTCGGATCACACGTTGCAGCCAGAATCGGCCATTGCTTCGGTGGCTTTGGGCGCTTCCATTATTGAAAAGCACCTGACTCTTTCGCGGGCCGATGGCGGGCCGGACAGCGCGTTTTCTTTGGAGCCTGCCGAGTTTGCTGATTTGGTACGGCGAATTCGAGTGACGGAACGCGCTTTGGGGACAGTGCACTACGGGGCCAATGAATCAGACCTTCGAAACGCGCATTTTCGCAGGTCCCTGTTCGCAGTGGACGATATTCGGGCCGGGGACGCCTTAACGGCAAGCAATATCCGCTCCATTCGCCCTGGACTGGGCCTGGCCCCCAAACATTACCGGGAAATTCTGGGAAAACGGGCCGTGGTGGACATCCCACGGGGTACGCCGTTGCAATGGAGGCACATCGAATCCCTTGCCAATCCGCGGCATGTCGGGTAAATTGCTCGGTTCGTCAATTCATGGATTGGTCTTTCAAGACGCCCCGATTTTAATAAGCGGGGCGATAGTGTCGATAGATGGGAGCTGCCGAGCGTGGCTGGAACAAAAAGTTTTTATGCACAACCAGGCGAACTGGTGAAGAAATGGTGGTTGATCGATGGTGAAGGCGCCATCGTAGGACGCTTGGCCAGCGAGATCGCCATGATCTTGATGGGCAAACATCAACCCACCTACACGCCCCACGTGGATACAGGGGATTACGTAGTAGTCATCAACGTGGACAAGATTCGATTTGTGGGAAGCAAGGCCGAACACAAAGCATACTTGTGGTACACAGGCTATGCCGGAGGTTTGCGGTCTGAAACCGCTGCAGCCAGGTTGCAACGCGCGCCGGAACAGGTTTTGCGAGAAGCTGTTCGTCGCATGTTGCCCAAAAACAAATTGGGCGTCAAGATGCTCGAAAAACTCAAAGTCTATCGGGGCAACGAGCACCCACATCAAGCGCAAGATCCTCAGCCGCACGAGTTAAAGTCTGCGGCCCGCGGCAATTGATTTCGAGAACTAAAATAATCAGGCACCCGTCAGGAAAATACAAATCATGCTGACAGCAAAAAAGGACAACCGCACTGGACATGCTTTGGGAACCGGCCGACGCAAGACCGCCGTCGCGCGCATCCGCATCACAAACGGAAACGGGAAGATCACCGTGAATGGTCGCCCCTACGACGAATATTTTCCGACTGTTCAAGATCAAAATGCGGTGACTTCTACCCTGGATGCTGTTGGCGTACGCCAATCGGTCGATGTCGAAATCACCGCC
>DAOLCX010000286.1:0-4613 GCA_035327685.1 Pirellulaceae bacterium
GGACTCAACGCATTCTTTTTTTGGGCAGCACCTGTATTTATCCAAGGTTAGCCCCGCAGCCAATACCGGAAGACTGCCTGTTGACAGGCCCCTTGGAATCAACCAACGAAGCGTACGCGTTGGCAAAAATCGCCGGTTTGAAATTGTGTCAGTTCTATCGACGGCAGTACGGGGTCTTGTTTCACAGCGCGATGCCAACCAACCTGTACGGTCCCGGGGACAACTATCATCCAGAAAACAGCCATGTTCTTCCGGCTTTGTTTCGACGATTTCACGAGGCCAAATTGGCCAATCGCAAAACCGTTGAGATTTGGGGGACTGGAAAGCCGAGGCGAGAGTTTCTTCACGTCGAGGATCTCGCCGATGCATTAGTGCATTTGTTGGGTTTGGCTGATCCACCAGACTGGATCAATGTTGGCACGGGCACGGACGTCACGATTTCAGAACTAGCCAGGCTGATCAGCGATATTGTGGGTTACCGAGGAGAAATCGTGTTCGATGCCAGTAAGCCGGATGGCACACCGGTCAAACGGACCAATATTGATATGTTACAATCAACCGGCTGGAGGCCGCGCATTGATTTGAGAACTGGCTTGGCCCAGACTTATCAAGCATTTATTGAGGAATCAAGTCAAGGCGAACTGCGAGAAGTGGACGTATCGAGAACCTATTAATCTGGCATGACCAAACATCACATTTCCAAGATTTGTTGTATTGGAGCGGGCTACGTCGGCGGACCCACGATGGCGATGATTGCCAAACAGTGTCCACACATTGATGTGGAGGTGGTGGACGTCAATCCAGATCGGATCGCGCGTTGGAATTCTTCAGAGCTGCCGGTTTATGAGCCCGGATTATTCGAGGTGGTTGCCGAGTGTCGCGGCCGCAACTTGCGGTTTAGTACCGAGGTCGATGAAGCCATTCGGGTTGCTGATATGGTGTTCATTTCGGTCAATACGCCGACCAAGAGTTTTGGGGTTGGGGCCGGTCGGGCTGCTAATCTCGAACATGTCGAGCGTTGTGCGAGAAAGATTGCTGAGGTATCCACGGGCCACAAAATCGTGGTGGAAAAGTCAACACTGCCGGTGCGCACTGCAGAAGCAGTCAAGACCATTCTTTCCAACTCCAACCATGGTGCCTCGTTTGACGTATTGAGCAATCCTGAGTTTTTAGCCGAAGGGACTGCCATTCAGGACTTGCTGCATCCTGACCGGGTTTTGATCGGTGGCGAATGTCCGCGCGCAATTGAGGCGTTGGTCGAAGTGTATGCACATTGGATACCTCGCGACCGCCTATTGACGACCAACTTGTGGAGCAGCGAGTTGTCTAAACTGACAGCCAATGCGTTCCTGGCCCAACGCGTGTCGTCGATTAACGCCATTTCGGCGCTCTGTGAAGCCACCGAAGCGGATGTCGATCAAGTCGCCAAGGCGATCGGCAGTGATTCGCGAATTGGCGCCAAGTTTCTCAAGGCGTCCGTCGGGTTTGGCGGTTCGTGTTTCCAGAAGGACATTCTTAATCTGGTATATCTCTGCGAATACTACAACTTGCCGGAGGTCGCAGCTTACTGGGAGCAAGTCGTCAAAATGAACGACTTTCAAAAACGTCGATTTGTGCACCGCATGGTGCGGACCATGTTCAACACCGTTTCCGGGAAGAAAATTGCCGTTTGGGGTTTTGCGTTCAAGAAAGACACCAACGACACTCGCGAATCAGCCGCGATTTATGTGTGCCGTGACTTGCTGGAGGAACGCGCCAAACTTTCGATCTTTGACCCACAAGTCAGCGAATCGCAGATTCGCGCCGATTTGCGAGAAGTGATGTTAGGCCCTGATGGCCGGTTAGCGGAATCGGATCAATACTTGCTCGATCACCACATTGAGGTGGTCTCGAGTGCTTCAGCGGCAGCGAGGTCGGCTCATGCCATTGCGGTTTTGACAGAGTGGGACGAGTTCGCCGCTGTCAACTTTGACGAAATCTGCGAAGCGATGCAGAAACCCGCTTTTGTTTTTGACGGACGCAATGTTTTGCGGTCTGTGAATCTGCAAGCGTTAGGTTTTCGCTACTTTGGCATCGGCTTCTAGCTGCGTGGTTGGCGTCTAAAATAGTCTCGGCAATTTGGGGAACTCAGCCTACATAGGCAACGCGTTGGTGGAAAGCTAGCGTGCCCCCAGTGCCGTTGACACTCTTGTTGTCGAAAGCATGTACTTGCCAACGTGACCTTTCCCATCATCTCTTGACGAATTCCTGTGCATTTCGCTACAGATTGTTGCGATTTATCAGGTTGCAACTCGGACCTCTATTCATGTTGGATTCCAAGTTCCATTGCCTCCCGAGCAGGGAGACTATCGAACGCAGTATGCGCTCTCCGGATATCCGCATGCTGGTCGGGAACGTCAGGAGTTGGATATTTCGTCTGGGAGGCTGCTTGGCAGCGTTGGCGTGGCTGGCCAGCCAAACCGGTTGTGTGACCCTGGACCTGGATCTCGCCCGAAAGTCGGCAAACGTAATCAGCCTGGGTATGAGCGATCGTCTCGGGACGCGAGCCGTTCAACGCACCGACGTGATGGGGCCAATCAAGAAACAGTTCTCCAAACCACCCAGCCCCAGCGACCGGACGCAACAATTGCTGCGGAGGTATGTATTGGACGCCGAGTACAAACTGCAACCCGAAAAGGCGATCGAAAAATTGCAACGACTGGCTGAACAGGCTCCGACGCTGGAGCGCGTCCACGCCGTGGCTGAGTTGGCGTTCATGCAAGGCGAGTGGGCAACGCGCATGGGGCGCGCCGATGCTGCCACCAGGTTCTATGTCACCGCATTAGACAATGCTCATCGTTTCTTGTTTGACCAGGATCTCGACTTGCAACGCAATGCCTACGACCCTCAGTTTCGCAGTATCTGTGATATTTACAATCAATCGCTGGAGGCCATTATTCGGCGGATGATCAAAGACAAGACTTTTCAGGTTGGCGCGCATCATACGTTAGCTGGGGTGGATCGGCATGTCGAGTTTACGATTGCCATTCAGGGCCGCTGGCGCGATGAAGCCATTGAGCGATTTGAAATCGTGCATGATTTTGAGCCACGCGGTGTACACAATCATTTTCGCACCCATGGCTTGGGTGTTCCGTTAATCGCCGTGCGCAAACAAGATGCCGATGACGACCCCCTCGATCTCTACTACCCGCCGGGACTGACAATGGCGTTCACTGCCTTCCTGGAAATCCCCTCGCAGCGTGGCGAGTATACGGTCAGCGATCTGGCCCGCGGCGAAGCGGCGAGACTGAAACTATTTGATCCACTGGAACACACGATTGTACGCGAGGGACATATGCCGTTCCCCTTGGAAAGCGATATCACGACACCGGTGGCCTACTTCCTGGACAACCCGCTATTGAGTACGAACGTCCTCGCCACGTTTGCGCTGTTAAATGCTGAATTTGCGCAGCAGTTCCACGGCGTTTATCTATTGGAACCCTATGATCCCAACAAGATCCCCGTGGTCTTGATTCACGGATTGTGGTCGAGTCCGGTAACCTGGCTGCAGATGTTCAACGATCTGCGTGCCGATCCGGAAATTCAAACTCATTATCAATTCTGGTTTTGTTTGTACCCCACCGGCCAGCCGTTTTGGGAGAGCGCGCGTCAGGTGCGGAATAACCTGAGAAAACTCAAAGCTGAATTGCGTACGCGAGGGCCGACCGACCAACTCGACCAGACGATTTTAGTCGGTCACAGTATGGGGGGTTTGATTGCCCGAATGCTAACTTCGTCCAGTGGAAACGAGTTTTGGGGAGCCCTTAGCGATCAGCCGTTTGCGGCCATGCAGGGCGATGAAGAGTCTTTGCGCCAGTTGGCGGAAACGCTGTTTTTTGAACCCGAACCCGGCATCGCACGGATGATTTGTATCGGGACGCCTCATCAAGGAAGTTCATTCGCTAACTTGACGACACAGTGGATCGCTCAACGCCTGATCACCTTGCCCAAGATGATGAATCACGCCCATCGGCAATTGGTTACTTCAAATCGAACGGTCATTCGGGATCCACGGCCTCTGACCATGTCCACCAGCATCGATTCGCTGTCGCCGAATTGCGCATTGATCCAGGCATTACAGCACACAACACCCTCTCCCTATGTGGCCCGTCACAACATCATTGGCCGTCTTGAGAATCAATGGTGGATCAGCAAACTGATGGGAGCAGAATCAGGAGATGGTATCGTTTCGTTAAAAAGCGCCGCCTGGCCGGCCTCCGATACTTCTTTGGAGGTGGCCGCCGACCACCAAACCATTCATCAAAACCCTCGGACCATTTTGGAAATCAAGCGCGTCCTGTATGAACACTTAAGCACTGCGGGGCATCGACTTGATGATCGCCACCTGATTTTGCCGGCGAGATACCAACTATTGGAGCCCATGCCCGTCAAATAATGGTCATTGTGCTAACACAAACTCGCCAGCGCGCTCGATGACCTTGCCCGTTTCTTTACACGTACGCCGCTCGACCGGGCCGTTCCAGAACTCGTCCATGATGCGGTGCAAGTCGCGGTCAATATGCTCCAACTGAAACTCGGCCTGGTAAACCAGGTGGATGTCGTCGGGGCAGTAC
>DAOLCX010000287.1:0-4598 GCA_035327685.1 Pirellulaceae bacterium
CGAAACCCTGTGAGTGTCGCAGATCGATTCGTCCAAGCGACTATGTTTTGTCGAACGACTTGCTCCACGCATCCTACTTTTCGTGAACGGTTACGAATCAACTACCAGCCGAAGAGCGCTAGTTTGCGATTCTTGGATTTGAAGTTTGAGAACCCGAGTATCTGTGGGCCAGCGCCCATGGGCTGATCAAGCCTGAAACGATTGCCAAGACAGTACGCGAGTTTCTCAAGTTGCATGAAGCTCGTTTCCACGGTTAACGGCGAGTTGTCGATTGAGTCTGTCTTCAAGGTGAAACCAAGCTAACGAGACAAATTGTACGATGTTTGATTTATGGTTGATCGTTGCGGGCTGGTTGGCTTCGTCAGCGTTGATGGTGGCGTTATTTTGGTTGCAAAAACGGATCGGCGACGCGGGGATCGTGGATGTCGCCTGGTCGCTCGGTGTGGCAGCCGTGGCGGTGCTGTATGCGGTGGGAGGGCCTGGCTTAGCAGAACGGAAGGCCATCGTGCTGATTGTCGTCTTGGTCTGGGCCGTTCGTTTGGCGTTCCATGTGTGGGTCCGAATGCGCCGTTTGCCGCACGATGGTCGTTACCAAGCCCTGGAGCGCGAATGGGGTGCAACGGCTGACGCTCGGATGTTTCGGTTTTATCAAATGCAGGCGCTGGGGATCGTCCTGTTTTCTCTGCCTGTGTTGTTTGCGCTTCGCAATCCGGTTCCGCTTTCGGGTTGGGACTGGTTGGGGTTGGGCATCGGTATCCTGGCCATTGCATTGGAGTCGCATGCCGATTGGCAACTGACCCAGTTTCGTCGCAAACCGTCGAATCGAGGCCAGGTTTGCCAGGTCGGTTGGTGGCGATACTCGCGGCATCCGAACTATTTTTTCGAGTGGTTGCATTGGTGGGCTTATGTGGCATTGGCCATCACCTGGCAACCATGGGGATGGATGGCCATCATGGGGCCATTGGCGATGTGGTATTTCATTACGCGTGTAACCGGGATTCCGCCGACGGAGGCCCAAGCGATTCGCAGCCGCGGCGACGCTTATCGGCGGTATCAACAAAGTACCAGTCCGTTTTTCCCCTGGTTTTCACAGCGGGCTAACTAAGGGATAGGAGTATTGGACTTGAGAGAGTGGATTACCAGAGCAGCGGTTGAGTTGATGGAACGCGGCTGGATTCCAGACGTTGCGATTCGTGCCGGGATACGCAGTTTGTTGAGGCAGAGGCTGCGCCAACAGCGCCGCGTGGAACGTGGGCAAACCAGCGGTCTGTCGAGTGACGCCTTTCTGCAACTTGCTGTCGAAGGCGAATTGGCATTGGAGACCGACAAGGCGAACGAACAGCATTACGAAGTTCCGGCATCGTTCTTCAATCTAGTGCTGGGGCCGAGGAAGAAGTACAGTTGCTGTTGGTTCGATCACCCCGATGATGATTTGGCCACGGCGGAGGAACGAGCTCTGGAAATTACTTGCCAACACGCCGAGCTTGCTGACGGCATGGAGATTCTGGAACTAGGCTGCGGCTGGGGCTCGTTGACCTTGAGGATGCTGGAACATTATTCGACATCGCGCGTCGTCGCCGTATCCAATTCACATTCGCAGCGGGAATATATCGAGCGGGCCGCGGCCAAGCGCGGGCTGGCCGACCGACTACAAGTGTTGACTCGCGACATTCGCGACTTGGAACTGGATCGGCAGTTTGATCGAGTCGTCTCGGTGGAGATGTTTGAACATGTGCGAAATCACCGGCGGCTGCTGGAGCGGATTTCGAGTTGGCTGCGCCATGACGGGTTATTGTTTGTGCATATCTTCTGCCACCGTCAATATGCCTATCCCTTTGAGACGGAAGGTGCGGCCAACTGGATGGGAAAGCACTTTTTTACTGGCGGGATGATGCCACACCAAAACCTGTTTCGACAGATGGATGAACATTTGGTTCAAACCAAGGAATGGGTTTGGGACGGGACACATTACGAGCGGACGTGCCGATGGTGGATTGCCAATATGCATCGGCACCGCGAGCCATTGTTGCCGATACTGGAAAACATTTATGGCCCCGGCCAGGGCCCGAAATGGTTTCAACGTTGGAAGATTTTCTTTTGGGCTTGCGCCGAGCTGTTTGGTTATCGTGAGGGCCGCGAGTGGTTTGTCGGGCATTATCAGTTCCGCAACCAGTCGCGCCGGAGGCGTGAGTCGTGTAACGACCAGCCGCAGGCGCCGTTTTCCACCCAAGTCGCATCCTGAATCACCCGATTTAGATTCGGGTGCTATCAACCTGCCCAAAATTTCCGGATAATGGGACAACCAATGCGATGCATGGCGGGTAGATAGTTGAAAGTGCCCCTGGCTCGCTTCAAAGAGTCTGGGCGCCCTTTGCCGCGTCTTCTGTTAGTTGAAGTGTCAATGCAAGACGACTGGAATCGCATCGAACCAGCATGGGCTTGGACCCCCTTCCAGGCGACTGGGGCGGCATGGGATCACCGCCGAGCAGCACATTTGATGCGTCGGGCTGGTTTCTGCGCCACTCCTCGAGAAATTCATCAGGCCGTGGAGCGCGGCTTCGATGCGACTTTAGATCTTGTTTTTACGCCACCCGAATCGGACAGCTTTGATGCGGAAATGGACGCGTTGGGGGCCAGTATTGCTGCCGCGCAGCCTGCGCAGCGTTTGGCCGCATGGTGGATGTTGCGAATGGTACAGACGCCATGGCCGCTTGCGGAGAAAATGACTCTATTTTGGCACGGCCATTTTGCCACCAGCGCCGCCAAGGTGCGCGATGGCCGCGCGATGTTTGCTCAGAATCAAACATTGCGGCAAATGGCATTGGGGCCCTTCGGCGACCTGGTGCAAGCCATTTCTCGCGATGTGGCCATGTTGATTTACCTGGACTCGACCGATAATCGCAAAACGCGCCCGAATGAAAATTATGCTCGAGAGCTGCTGGAGTTGTTTTGTCTCGGGCTGGATCAATACAGCGAACAAGACATCAAACAATTGGCCCGGTGTTTCACAGGTTGGGAAGTTCGCCAGGGCCATTTTAATTTTAATCCCGCCCAACACGATCGAGGTTCGAAGACTCTATTTGGAGAAACGGGAGCATTTGATGGCGAGGAAGCCGTCCAGATTGTCTTGTCGCAGCCAGCGGCGCCTCGTTTCATTGTTCGCAAGCTCATTCGTTTCTTCGTAGCCGATGAGGTCGAGATTCCGGATGCGCTGGTCGAGCCCTTGGCGGCCAAACTGCGCGCAGATGACTTTCGCATTGAACCCCTCGTGCGTGCGATTTTGGGAAGCCAGCTTTTCTTTTCGGAGTTTGCCGTCGGACGCAAAGTCCGCAGTCCGGTAGAATTGGCCGTTGGTTTGCTGCGATCATTGGGGACCAGTGCCAACATGGACCAGCTCGTGGAGACATTGGAAACGTTGGGGCAATTACCTTTGTTCCCACCGAATGTCAAAGGTTGGGATGGAGGCCGAAACTGGATCAACGCGGCGACGCTATTGGCCCGTCAGCGGCTGTCTCGGCAACTGATCGAACCGGTGATTGGGCAGTCGGTTACGGCAATGAGTCGCCGCGGGTGGAGCGAAATCGTGCGGGGAGACGCCGCGGCTTTGGCAGAGCGTCTGTGCCAACTTTGGCTGGCTGCCGATCCGCCTGAATCCGTCATGAATATTCTACGCGACGCCGCGGCGGAACCGGGGGAACTCGGGCGCCGTTTGCGGAATGTCGCTCTGACCATCTGTGTGTTGCCGGAGTTTCAGTTGTGCTAGTGGTTTTCAAAAGGTTGTGTCAGGCTGGAAGGGCCGACATCTTTTCGAAAGTGAATGGGGTGATCACATGACGACACGTCGCCAGTTCTTGCGTGTTTCTGCCGCTGGCATAGGCTTGGTCAGTTTGTCCGGTGCGGCACCTCGAGTATTGTGTGCCGCCGCGGATTGTGCGCCACGTGCGCGCGGCGAGAACGTGCTGGTCGTCGTGCAACTCACGGGCGGGAACGATGGGTTGAACACGTTGGTTCCCTACGGGGATCCGGCCTACTATGCCAATCGGTTTACCCTCGCCATCGGTCGCGATCAGGTTCTCAAATTGAATGACGCACTCGGTCTGCATCCATCATTGCGGGGTCTGGAGAGGCTCTGGCAGGCTGGCCGACTCGGCATTGTGCAAGGTGTCGGTTATCCGAATCCAAACCGTTCCCATTTTGAATCGATGGACTTGTGGCACACCGCGCACTTCGCCGAAGGTCGCCTGCGGCGCGGTTGGTTGGGTCGTTATCTCGATCAGTTGCCGGCTGAAACCGTGCTCGCGGCAATTCACTATGGCGGCGAAGAACAGCCTCTGGCGCTGGCTGCTGAACGCAAATTGGCTGTTTCGTTGCGTTCGCTAGATGCTTTGCGCATGGAACCGTTGCCGGGAGTTTCGAATGACCGCTTCCGGCAGTTGTTGAGTGACGAGCGCGACACGCCCAATCGGCTGCTCGGTTTTGTGCAGGAGAATGCGCAGTTGGCTTGGCTGACCGGTGAGCGTCTGAAAGAAGTGGCCTCGCAAACGGCCCGCCGATCAGACTATCCCGCCTCTCGCCTCGGGCAAAAGTTGCAAGTCGTC
>DAOLCX010000288.1:0-4585 GCA_035327685.1 Pirellulaceae bacterium
TGAGCGGGATCGTTGTGGCCGGCTACGTTCTGTGGCTGGCGAGCGATGAAGCCGCACGAAGGCATGTGTTTACAGTGTTGTTGCTGGCCGGTGGAATCGCGAGATTTGTATCGACCTGGATGTTGTATCGGCAAAGTGAACGTCCGCAATGGCTGGAGGGTCTGACAGAATTGCCCGCGTTGACGGCTGAAGATCGCGAAGGGCTGGCGGCCAGCCGTCTCGTGATCCCGTACTGCGCTGCAATGCAGTTCGCGATTTTTTGTGCAGGCCCGTATTTTACGCCATTTATGCTGCGTGTGATGGAGTTGCCTTATTGGCAGTTCACGCTGTTGATCATGTTGGGTTATCTGGGTCGGATTGTGACATTGACGTGGGCCGGGAATGCAGCGCGCTACTTTGGTCAGGGCACTTTATTGTGGATGGGTGGAGTGGGCATTATTCCCGCGGCGGGGCTGTGGATATTTTACGAGTCGATCTGGTTTCTGTACGTGGTGCAGTTTGTGGCTGGAGCCGCATGGGCCTGTTACGAACTGGGGATGATGTTGGTGTTCGTGGAACGGATTCCCCAATCCCGCCGAGTCGTCATGTTGTCCTGGTACAATGCGATCAATGGGCTGGCGATGGTCCTTGGCTCGCTCCTCGGAGGGTGGCTCATTTCCAGTTGGTCGGGAGAATCTGCGGGATTTTTGTTGGTGTTCGTGCTTTCCACAGGCCTCCGGTTGGCGGCCCTCGTATTTTTCCCCTATGCGCTCTTCAGGCGATCGGGGTCAGGGACCGGCCCTTTGTATATGTTTTACCCCGCGCCCGATCCAAACAGTCGGACTTTATTGCGGCCGTTTTACGCCTTTGGTGACAAACCGCGAAACTCCCGGGAACCGCAAGCTGATTGATTGGAAATCAGCACGTCTTGGACTATAATTTGAACCGTAGCAGTCATCACGATTAATGGAGGAGACCTGTCATGTTGCGTTGGGCGAGTTGGGGATTGTCCCTGTGTGCGGTATGTTTAGCGTCGAGTTGGGCAGGCGCCCAGGACTTAGGCAGTTTGGATGGCGAGTGGAAGCCCACAGCCGGTGTGTTGCATGGTCAACCTGTTCCGCAAACCGCATTGAGTTCGATGAAATTGCTATTAACCGGCGGCACGTTTCGGGGTGAATCGAGTGGGCTTGTCTCATCGGGATCGTTTGCGTTGGACGCCAGCGGCCCCTCGCGTCTCCGGTTTGTCATTACGTCTGGAAGCGACACCGGTCGGAACATTCCAGCCATGTTTCGCATCAGTGGACAACAACTGACGGTTGTGTATTCAGAATCGGGTGATTTTCCAGTAGGGTTTGAATCCACGGCTGGCAATCGAAGTTTAGTCATGGTGTACGAGAAAGTTTCCGGTTCGGATATTCCGGCGCCAGTGGTCAGCGAGGGTGGCGCTCAATCCAATAGCGTTGTGGCCGATTAGTTGTGGTTCACAGCTCGCAGGTCGTCCATATAAACAGAAGACGCGGGTCACTTTGACCCGCGTCTTGTTTGTTGGATGACCCATCGTTCTGCACGATCTCTACCAACCCATGACCATGTTGGATTCGATTACTTTGCGCGCTTGTTCCAAGTCAGTTCCAGTTTCGTGCATATACAGGCGGATCGCGTGCACTTTGTCCCCAGACGCTTTGGCCAGGCAATCGCGGGCCACCGAACATGGGTCGGAGCGTCTGTCAGTAATACCGAGTACGCCTTTCGATATGACCCAACTATCCCGTGGGCGTTTCGTAAGACGCAAAATGCCTTCCGTCGGATAGCATTTATTCGCCACGGTCGTGGCGTTATCTTCGTTTTCGGCCCATGTGATGATGATGTGCGCGTCTGTTTCGATTTCGAACAATGGCATGTCAGTTACCTCGCCTTTTCAAATATCCTGATCCATGGGTTGATCCCCACCAATTGCCGTTTCTGTAACATTGGGCAACGTCGCTCAATGGCAGATGCACGGTCGCAACGGACGTGGGGCAATCCGATCCGTACGCCCCACGTTAGGATTGTTACATGTTCCACCACGACTGGCTAGGCGGGCCGACAAAAAGGGCTTTTTGCCGCAAATTCCGGGAGAAACTGCCCGTGTGCTGGCACGCTGGTCAGATGGTAATTTCAGGGTACGCGGATCACCGAGCCGGATGCGATGTTGACTCCCCCGGTCGCCGTCTCTAAGCAAAGTTCTCCTGAAGCATTCAGGCCACGACACCAGCCACTGTTCGTGACCCTCGCGTCAGCAATCGTCAGCCATTGATTGTGAAAAACATGCAACTGGTTGAAACGTTCAGCCACCTCTTCTGGATGTGTCTCACAGTCGGCGTACTCTTCCCGCAAACGTCGCACGATGCTGACAACCAGACCTAATCGATCGACGTTCTGACTCAACAGGTCTTGCACATGGATCGCTCGGTCGCGCAACTCAGCTCCGGGACCCGACTTGGGGAAGCTTCCGGCCACGTTGATCCCAATGCCGATGACGTGGTACCAGAATCCGCTCGTGCTGCACGATTCAATCAGGATCCCTGCGACTTTTCGGCCCTGAAGCAGTACGTCGTTTGGCCATTTGATGGAGACTGAATCAGGTGGAGCCAATTCTTGGAGGACTTGAGCAACCGACACTCCGGCAGCCGCGGCCAGCAATCCCGGAGGCAAAACTGGAAACCCAATCTGGCCTCCGCGCAAAACGATCGACATCGCGATTCCACCTGCGGACGAAAACCAACTTCTGCCCTGTTGACCTCGACCGGCCGTTTGCCGATGCGCAATGATCAGAGCAGGGGTTGAACATTGCTCGTGCCGCACACTCTCCAAGGCATAAGTGTTGGTTGAACCGACCTCATCCAAGACGGTCACTTGAACGTCAGGGAGCAAGGCTTTCAGAGGTTGCCATTCGAAATCGTCGTTCATCAAAAATAGATTCCCGATGCTGACGAGAAGTATCAAGCTCGATACCTGTTTTATGTCGGCACAGAAACGAATTCAATGCGGGAAATGCAGAGTACCGTCATGAAGCGGCCATTGCCTATTGTGGGCGAATGGTTGGCTCTTATCGCCACATCGAGTTGGGTGCCGCCGTGGAATTTAGTCGCGAGAGACTTCCCGGAGCGTAGGCATTCCCCTTAGGTCGCAATTCTTCCGGAATCTCCGCGACATGCGAAACCGGTTGGTAAGTTGCTGCCGATTCGGGCACGGTTAGCGACGACGAAAAACCGCCAAAATTGGCGTATGCCGATGGGGCTGGTGGCTCAGTGGCATTCGCGGAGCGCGGTGCCTCGGAAAAGCTGGCATGAGGAGTCTGCCGATACTCGCGGACTGGTGGACTAATTTCGTTGGAGCCCGTTTGTCCGAAAGATGAAGCGGCATGAGGTGACAAGGCTGTGGAACCGAGGCTCTGATCAGAGCCGATGCGCGGCATCAAGGAGCCGCTGTTGGCAGGGGGGGCTGCGTAAGCGTCGTTTCCGACTCCACCGCTGGGAACCACAGCAAAACTTGGGATTGAAGCCCCGGCCGGATTCGGACTTCCCGTAAACCCGCTGCTGCTTTGGCCCCCACCCTGTTGTGAGTCGGCTGCGGTCCCTGATGGAGCTGACCCAAATCGAGAATTGAGCGACCCGCCGCCAAACGAATTCTCGGATGTTGATTGGGCGATTGAGACTTGACTCAGGTTCGGTTGAAAACTTCCACCGAACTCGCCAGGTTGGAAACTGGCGCTGGATGTGGGGGGATTTTGGCTGACTGTCGATCGGGGCGCTTCGTAAGGGGCGCGCGGCATGGCCGGTTGATCGGGTGAAAAGGTAGCCACGCCAGGCTGAGTGAATGATCTCTCGGCTTCGGGAAACTTGAAGGGTGCTTGGGGTGTGTCCCCATCCCCTTCGTTGGGTTTGGACGTGGGGCGCCCGCGACCAGCCAACATTTCAGTCGGTCGGTCCGTTTCACTTGGTTTTTGGATAGGTTCCCGGCCGTTGGTGCCGGTCAGTTGTTCAGCGGGTGAAGCGATCCGTTGGGAATCATCGTTGAAATGACGCGAGGGTGGAGGAGGAGGCGAATTGTCTTTTTTGGCAAACAGCTTCGGCGGTTGGGGCATCTTCCATTCGGACATCTTGGATATCGATTGCCCCATCCATTGGCACCCACACAGGAGGGACAAAGCTGCCGATATCCCTACAGCGCCAAACCAAATCCGGTTGATCGAATTGTTCATCGAGGCATCCATCCCTACTTCAGAACCAGCTTTTGTGCTTGTCCAGGTCGTCTCTCGTCGACACCATGAACTGCCAGGGCTTCCATACACCTAATCGACGGCGTGATGCGCGTTGATTCGTCTATCGGTCCGCTGTGAAAACCCAGTGACCTGCGGCGCGGATGTTAGAAAGGGTCACTTGGGCCGTCAAGCCGAAAACACGACGCTATCACCTACGGGCTAGCAGATTGGGTCACCGGAATCGCAACCACTTGAGAACACTTTCGAAATGCCAATGATTCGTAACCGTTGACGATATTGATGGCCAGGCTTGGTTCTGGTGCGTTCCGCAAGTCGTCTTGTTTTAGATCGAAACCCTGTGAG